>DASZRR010000046.1:0-4612 GCA_035549055.1 Patescibacteria group bacterium
ATAGCGCGGGACATCTACCTGAACTATGGGATTAACAATGCTATCAGCATTGTCTCCCACAACGGCGATGATCTGAAGTCCCCTTCGCACATAATCGTGAGCAGCCAAGATGGCGAACACGTGGTGGAAAGGGACATCCACGATCTGATCGAATGCCACCTGGCTCAATTACCCGAGATGGTTATTGACATGATACTTACAGACCCAGTGTCTGATCACGTCAATAAACCTCGGCAAATGTATCCAGGTAGATATGTTGCATCATAGCTACACGGGCCACAGAGCTCGTGCAGTTCGGTAAGAACATCGGGCTGGGAGTTTACCTTCCAGCCTTTTTTTTATGGATGAGATTTTTTGATAATATAGAAAATCCACCTGAACTCATGAATTACATTTCTAAAAAACTCTACTTCATTTAGATTAAATGGTTTAATATATTTACGCGAGGCTAGGAAATTTGGGGTCAGCTACCGAATGCTGTCCGAACCTATTTTAGTATTATACATTTCAAAGAGATAGAGTTTTATAAATATTCATATAAAATCATTTCTGATGCTTCTTTGTAAACTCTGTGAGTGCATGACTGAGTGATGGTACACCATACTTCTCTCGTTCTTCATCTGTAATTGTATTATCAACAGGTAACATTTCCCATTCTCCATTAATTTGTTTAAATTACGTTCCAAACTTTTGAGGCTTACCTTGAGCAACAAGTAATCTATCTAACGTCGCGGCATAGAGCCACTTAGTTACATTACTTCCCATCTCGACAGCTTTTTTCGCAAAATTATGTGCTTTCTCATAATCCTTGACCGTGTCTCCATGTTGAAAAAGGAGTGCTAAATACTGACAGTTCCAAATCTCTGTAGTATCAATTTCATGCAGTATTTCTTTAGCTCTAGTAAGTCGCATTATGTCATTCTGCACTAACGCCTCTTGAGCTTCTATATCGTCATCTTTCAACTTATCTCGTTCTTCTTTATCAGCAAAATAAAGCTTTTCTAGTTCTCTGTTAATTGCCATATTAAAGTGTAATCAATTACACATTTGGGGTGGAAGACGGGTGCCGCCCCCGCGACCTTCAGGTCCACAACCTGACGTTCTACTGTTGAACTACATCCACCATGTTAATAAATCTTTAATCTTCTTTCCAAATATGCTCTTCCAAAGCCTGTTTTTAACGCTTTCTCTCTTTTAATAGCGTCTTCTTTTCCTAAACACGCTTCATAGTATATCAGCCGTAATGGAATTCTATACCTTGTGGCTCCTACACGTCCTTTGTTATGACTTTCAACTCGAGCCTTCAAATCATCAGTCCAACCTATATAAAACTTTCTGTCTTTTTCGCTGAAAAGAACATACGTGTAAAACATTGCTACTGTTGACCCGCCTGCAACGCTTTGCGTAGCAATGCGGGCAGGACTACATCCACCATGAATAATCAGCAAATGGTGTATTGCTTACAACCTAAAGGATTGACGAATAGTATAGCACAACTGAAGCTAAGGAAGAAACGACTTACTTAATGAGTGAAGGGTACTCTCTGGCAATAATTTCTTCTGCACGGCCGAGATTGATTCACGCTACTGTAATAGCGATAGGATTATCTCTGAGCGGCTGGCCTATCTCATGATCAACCTTGTCAGCAAATGACAAAAGCCGATCAGGATCTACTGCATCAGTAATACGAGCAACAGAAGCGTGAAAAATGTTATCCCAACGATAAGGAAAACCAAACGTTCCTGGTAAAGCAATTTGTTCTTCGCGCTCAAAGCTTCTTATGGCTCGCTTGATAATTTCTTCACTTAGCTGACGGGCTTTAAAAGGTGCACCCTGCTCATCAGTAAATTCACTTTGACAAAGATAACTGGCAGGCGCTACCACCAATTCATTCATATGAAATGTTAAGCCAGACAATATCTTTGAAAGAAGTCCAAGGTGTG
This sequence comes from Patescibacteria group bacterium, assembly GCA_035549055.1. Lineage (GTDB taxonomy): Bacteria > Patescibacteriota > Microgenomatia > Levybacterales > UBA12049 > JACROF01. The sequence continues at coordinate 1,944 of DASZRR010000046.1, forward strand.
ATACATCTGATTGCAGGTATGCTAAGATCTTTTCCTGATCTTCTGTTGGCACGCCTTTAAATGGACTGTTGAAAACGGTCACATGAGGGAGGAGATCACCTTTCCCTGCAAAAATTGCTGGCACGCCTAACTCTTCAGCAATCTGGGACATAGGTTCTGAAACCTGAGTTATGATACTGCCTTGTGAGGCTTGATCTAACTCAAGTCCCATCGCAAAAAGATCATGAAAGCCTTCTTTGGCAAAACCTGTAAAAGGTTTGTATTCTCCAGACTGAAATGCGCGTCGACCAGCTTCTCTATTGGCATTAACTTTCTCAGTAAATGCTTGCTGCATGCGGGCAACAGTGTCCAAATTGTGTACTGGATAGACTCTTTCTCCTGGCATGGGGCGATTATACTGTGGGGACAGGTTTTGTCAAGTTAGAGTTCATAGAGGTGTGTATATTTATCTTTGAGATAGTCAATGAAGTACTGAGGATTGAGCTTCTCTCCCGTTGCTTTTTTGATCAGTTCATCCGGCATATAGAGACTGCCAAAACGATGCACATTCTCATCCAGCCAGCCTTTGATCGGCAGCAAATTGCCTTTCTCCAATTCCGTATCAAACTTGATCTCTTTCTTCAGCGAGTGGAGAAGCTGTGCTCCGTACAGATTGCCCAGAGCATAGGAAGGGAAATAGCCAAAAGCACCGTATGACCAATGCACATCCTGCAAAACTCCTTCGCTGTCCTTTTCAGGAACTATACCAAAATATTCTTGTGACTTTGCCCGCCAAACTTCAGGCGCATCTTCGGGTTGGATCTTGCCCTCAAAAAGCTCCTGTTCAATCTCAAAACGTAAAATAATATGGAGACTATACGTCACCTCATCTGCCTCGATTCGGATGAGTGAGGGTTTGACGAGGTTGACCAGTCTGGCCGCTTCTTTGATGGTCAAGGATGAAAGCTGTTCAGGATAAAACTCTTTAAATACAGGCGTCATATGGCTCAGAAAGGCTGGGCTGCGACCTACCATATTTTCCCAAAACCTGGATAAGGCTTCATGGATCCCATAAGACACACCACCTTCAAGTGGAGTATCGACATAGTCGACACTGCCGCCTTGTTCATAGAGAGCGTGCCCTGTCTCGTGCATCGTCGCAGTATAGGAAGTACGAAAATCCCGCTCATCATGCATCGTTGTCACGCGAATGTCGAAATGGTCTAGTGTTGTCGTGAAGGGGTGAGGGGAGACGTCGATACGTCCCGCCTGGAAGTCAAAGCCCATTTTTTCCATAAGTGCCCGGTTGAGCAGATCCTGTTGCGCTTTGGGATAGATAACTGATCCGTCAACCAAATTTGAAGTACTTGTATATTCTTTAGCTTGCTTTATGTGAGCCACAAGCTGTACCAACTCAGGCTTGATGGCAGCAAAAGCAGTTTTGGCTTTTTTGACAGTCAACTCTGGTTCAAACATATCAAGGAGAGCATCATAAACGTGGTCTTTGTACCTCAGATGACCCGCAATTACCTGATCTAGTCTGAGCAGTTCTTTGAAAAAAGGAAGAAAAATACTAAAATCGTTTTTTTCTTTAGCTTCTTTCCAGGCCATAAAAGCCTCACCACTTACTTTATCTTTCTCAACAATCAGTTCCTTTGGAACTGAAAAATAATACTTGCCGCCTATGGTGAGGTTACGGACAATTGCTTTCTCTTCAAAGGACAAATCCTTCAACTCACTCGCTTTCTCTAAGTTTTTCCGGAATTTTGCATCAAGCCAGAGACGAGTAATGAGTTCTGAGAGGTGCGCCGTCTGGCGCGCTCTACCCTCTGCGGCTTTGGGAGGTAGATTGACATTCATATCCCAATCAATGAGTGCTTTGACTTTTGCAAGTAAAGCGATCTCACGGTAGTGGGTGAGGAGATCTCGAATTGTGGAGTTGCTTGGATGCATCTATGAAGGTTTATACAAGAATTATATCTTTAGTGCAACCCTAAAAATGAGGTCTAGACCAAACAAATAGGTCAAACTACGTCAATTTTGTGATAACTGTTCACAGTTCGGCTATAGGCTATTGACATGGGTTATAACTTTAGGGTATAGATGTGACTCTACACCAGTGGATCCCTTTGACATTATACTTATGAATTATTTGTTGCGTCAACATGTTAAAAGGTTTAATCGCTTCCTCGTCCTTATTTTGGGCTTTGTCCTTTTTGCAATTACTATTCCAACTATTATGTTCGCCTCCAAACGTTATCATCACTTTCACAATACCCGATCACAAACAGCCAAAACGTCGTTGACTCCTACACCTTCACCATTGCAGTCTCCACTTGCGCAAGAAAATAATGAAGATGGGACTGATCTGCTGCAAGGTCAGTGGAGTTATTTGCCTGGCGCAAGCAAAACAGATAGTGGTCTTAGTATCAGTGAGACAGATATGGCAATTGTCGCGCAGGATGGCAAGACAAGTGTGTCAAACGCGCCAATTAATTTAGCCGGCACCTATCTCAAAAATATTGTAGGTAACATGACGATTACTGCAGGGCTATTTATTCCCCAAAATACTACAGCTACAATGCAGCTCTACAGTCAACCACCAATTATTGCTGATGAATTTCGCATCGAAAAAGCAAGCCTTCAGTTGTCACTGAGCAATGGTCAGCTTCAAGCAAAAGTCTGGAACG
>DASZRR010000047.1:0-1529 GCA_035549055.1 Patescibacteria group bacterium
AATTAGGCAACCCAATAATTCAAAGCATACATCACGAGAAAGAAAATCTGCAGAGCATAAGCCGCAAATATATATGGTGTCTCCCATATCTTACGTTTAGGTTGCATAAAACACACTGCTAAAGCCATAAAGAAAGGAAACCCCATCAAGAAATACCGGGTGTAGGACATAAATGAGCCCATTAGAGGAACTAATTCCACCAAAAAATAATAACAAAAAAGTACTCTATCTACTTTTTTATAAACCCAGGGCAATAAGCAAATAAAGATAAGAAATAACAACCTATCAATAGCAGAATGGGTAAAATTATGAAGAGCCAGATGCGGATCAAAAAATGCTCCAAGAGTAACCCATGGATGAAAAATATTGGAAAGACTTTTAGAATCAAAAAATCTACTCTCATAATTAATCCCTTCCATAAAATTCCCTGTCACGTGTTGCATAAGAATAAAATAAGCTAGAAATCCAGCCAACGGTGCAACAAAAAAAATCAGACTTCTATCGAAAACCAAATAGGAATGTAAAAGCTTACTTAAATTCTTACCAATTGGCTTTTTATGCGAAAGGAAAAGATAGATGAGAAAACCAGGAATAGCTACTGTCACGCCAATTCCACGTGTAAGTGGGAGCAAAAAAGCACAAATTGAAGCCAAAGCATACTTCTTTTGATAAGCAAAGTAGAAGAAGCAAATAACTAGTGTAAAAAACAATGCTTCACTATAAATGAGACAAAAGAAAAAACTAGTTGGAAATACTAGCAGATACACAAGACTTTTTTCAGCAATTTCCTCAGACTTCTGTACTTTAAGACAAAAAAGATAGAAAACATATAAACCCAAAAAGGAAATAACATTGGAGACTATTAATCCTGCAATAACTGGATTATTCAGAAGATAATTCACAATCGCAATCAAAAACGGATAAAGCGGAAAAAATGCATTTGAGTCACTTCCTAAGACATAACCCTTTGTAGCGACAAAAAGGTAGTGCTGAGCATCCCAAGTAGAATATGCCGTTGCCAGTGACACTTTCTGATGTCGAAGATAGTGTCTATTGAACTGAAAGGCTAATTTATTGAAAGGTAAAAAATGATATGACAAAAAAATAATCAACAATATGAGGACCTTAGACGAAAGAATTGTGAGTATAATCTTTTTATTCATTTGCATTATTGTAGCAGTACAATAAACAAAAGAGAATTCACATCTGTAGAGAAATTTGCTATGATGAAATTATGAGCTTGCAAGACATCTTTTATCTTCTAGGCATTCTTTTTATGGTCTTTGGCATTGTCATTCTCGTTATGATCATAGTTCTTCTCTGGACCATCAAACAAAAAGTCGCCTTCATCCATGAGGTAGTCGAAAAACAAATCCTAAGATTCACTGAGAACTCTGCTGATGTCGCACTAGAGTTAGGCTCCAAGGTCGCCAGCGCAGCAGTGAGAAAAGTCAAAAACGCGGTAGTGAAGAAAACCTCTAAAGACGAGAAATAGTGGGCGATGAGGGACTTGAACCCCCGACCTACTC
>DASZRR010000048.1:0-4939 GCA_035549055.1 Patescibacteria group bacterium
CGCCTTTTAACTATTATACCAATAACACTGATGAGAATGCCAAGAACTGAGAGCAGATTGGCAATTTTTTCGGCAGGAGTTTGGACAAAGACTGCATCAAGAGTATGTTGGCCTTTAGGGATAACAACGTCGTATAATCCATGGCCAATTGCAAAAGAGGCAGGGGTCTTATCAAGAGTTATCTGCCACGCTGGGAAATAAGCGAGATTGAGAACGATATGTTGATTGTCGGCAGCTGAAATATTGAGTGCTAGATGAGAAGTGGTATGAGAATCAATAGTGACGTTAAGTGAATTACTAGGTTTATAAGGCAATCGAGGTACATCTGAGTATGATTTAGGCTTGATAAATGAAGAGGGCATGTATTCATCAGAAATTTTAGAGATTGTCCAGACTAAATTTTTTCGAGTGGTTTCATCCCGATAAGGATCATAGTAAAATTGTGGTTTAAATAATTTGGCATAGAAGGCAATAATGATAACTACACCAAATCCCAAAGCAATCACAGTCAGATATTTCGTCGTAACTAATCGTTTGATATCAAAACGTATTTCTGAAAAAGCTATTCCGCCAAGAAGAGATAAAAAAAACAAGGCTGCCTGCAAATAACGCCAGGGAAACTGAAGGTATTTCATAAATGGCAGATTATCCCAAAGCGGCTTACTTACTGGAAGCATCAAAAAAATAGCTAGGACGAGTCCTCCACCAGAAAGCAGAGCTAGTCCTCTTTTTTTTGTTTTGCTAAAAAATACTGCGAGCAAGATCCCGATAACTCCCAACAGCACATGGATTTTGCCTAACTCAAAAGAAAGTCCATCCAGACATCCGGGAGCCGATCCGCCAAATCCCCACTGACTACTCCATAACTGAGATAGACAAACAAAATGATCCTTATATTCAGAGCCACCCACTGTCTGTGAGACTACGTTGGTGTACTGCATTTCTGTAAGAGCTGGAAGCCAATACCATGAACTTACCGCTAGAGCCAGGAGCAAACTTATCACGAGAAGCTTTCTGGTTGATTTTTTGGATGCTTGAAAAAAAAGGACGATCAACTCACCACCCAGAAAAGGAGCAATCAGTAACGCAGTCAAGTTATGAGAGATGATGACCCCCGCAAAACCAACTATGGCGATAAGACAACTTTTCCATGAAGGATTTCGCGCTACTTTCAGAAATCCATAAAATGCCAACGGGATAAAAGCGTAAGCCCAAATTTCCCCAATCGCACCCCGAACAAAAATATTCACAGCATGATACGGCGCAAAAATATACAAAATAGCAGCCACCATCGCACTTTCTGCATCGAGAAGCTCTGACGTAAATAGATACATAGTAACGCCTGCTAGTATCACTCCAAGCCCAATCATAATTTTTGTTGACGTAAGAGCAGCAAATCCGAAGAACATGAAAAAAGCACCTATATAATAAGCAAGTGGTGCATAAAAAGAAAAAATCGGATAGCCGTAACTATAGCCGAGGTCCTCAACCCATCTGACTGGGAAAAGGCCATCACTGAGAGATTTATGCATCTCAAAAACGCGCGCTACCTGTGTATCATCATGAATAGGGAAAAAACCAGCATGAAATAGAGGCAAAATACTCACCAAAGATAAAATAACTACTCCAACGATGGGCATGAATTTAAGCAATGTTTGAGTATTCATAATAAATCCAGAATTTTACTTTTGGTAAAACCAAGTACAACAAGAAAAACTAGTATAGCTAATCCACCCATAGAAATGATATCACTAACCAATCGTAACGGTGTTTCGTTGAATATCGCCTGAACTTGATGCTGTCCCTTTGGAATCGTTATATCCATCACTCCTTGGGAATTTGAGTAGGAAATTTTAGTCGGCATAGAATCGACCAGAATTTTCCATCCTGGATAATAAATAGTATTTATCCTAACTGTCGATGATCTTTCTGAAGTAAGAGAAAAAGTAGTGAGATTGGATTGAGTATGTACATTGTCTATTTTGCTACTTCCCGAGATGACCTCGACTTTCTGTGCAGGACTTTGTGTCGGCTGCGTCTTTACCCAGAGGGGCATCAACTCCTGCGAGGATGTTGTCGTCCCCTCGTTAGTCAAATAATACCCATCTCCTTTGTCAAAAAATTCTGAAGGCTTGGCATAAGGCAGAATCATAAATATAGCTAACGCACAACAAACAATAAGAATATACTTGCCAGCTTTAAATTTTGTCCAGAGAAAGCCTGCCGAGAGACTTACCAGGAAGCCAAGTATCCCCAAAAGCGTCCACGGATAATTAATTTCTTTAAGAAAAGGTAGTTGCCATACAACCGCACTGAAAGAAAACATGAGCAAGATAGAAAGAACTGACATTGTTACTAAAACACCAACCACTTTTGTTTCAAAACTTGCAAAATAATTCTTCTTTTTCAACATTCCATAAATAATCAGCAACAATACAACTATCAAGACTAGAATCTGTGCCCAACCCATCTGATAAGAAAATCCATCAGGATGATCTGGCAATCCATAGCCCCATTTCGGAAGGAGAAGTTGAGCTAGATGAACAAAATAAATATTTCTATCAGCTATTGGAATATATGATAGCAAAATGTTGTTTTTCTCAAAAAGTGCTGGCAGAAAAAAAAATGCTGCTAAGGCATAACTGAGAACGATAAAACTCAGAGCTCTAAGACTTTTCTTCCATTCATTCTGAGATAAAGCTGTGATGATGATCACCATAAGCACCGGACTAAATAGCAAGGCCATGATGTTATGGGTTAGGATAAGCCCGACATAACTAATAACAGCCATAGCAAAATAGACTCTTTTTTTCTTCTCCTCAAATGTTTTGAGAACAAAATAAATGATGAAGGGAAAAAGTGCAAAAGACAACGACTCGCCTATAGACCCGCGCGCATAGAGATCAACAATGCGATATGGATAGTAGCTATAGAGAAAACTACTAGTAAATGCAGCCCAATTATTTTTCCAGATGAGACGTGAAAGGACGAACATCCCTCCAGCCGAAAACAACACACTCAACGCAAAAAGAAGCTTAATCGTATTAACAAAACCAAGATGAAAAAAATGAAATGCTACACCGATGTAATACGGCGCTGGATAGGTAAAGTTGAAAAGTGGATACCCATATTCAAAATTAAGATTGCCGCTATAGCGCGCTGGGAATTGATGATCCTTAAGCTCTCGAAACATATCACCCAGCCTCACCACTGCCCATTCGCCATCATGAGTTGGGAAATACCCTTTATGCAAATAGGGCAAAATAATTGGAAATACGCAAAACAAGACAATAAGCAAAACAAAACCTGGTGAAGAAAATTTCTTACTCATATCGCGACAATTTTATACGCCACCCTGCCATCAGGAAAAGTAATCGTATCTTTTAACTTTCCCACTCCATCTGGAATTTCCTGAGGTGTACCAATAAGTAATGTATTTTTACGATTAAAATCTTTAGGAGTAATATCCATAAATTCATAGATGCCAATTTTGCGGTAAAATCTATCTACCGTGCCATTTCCACTATAGTTCCAATTTTTCTGATACCACTTTGGATCCACCTTATTGTAGAACAAATAATAGATGTATGGTTGATCATATACATACGTCATAATGATCCGCTGATAAGAACTTTCATGCTGGGCTGCATACTCAACCGCCTGCTTATTTCCATATTGCCAAAAATAGCCATACTTCACAGGTGTCAAGACATAATAGCTATAGAGATAGTAAGCGAAATTGATGACGAGCAGTAGCCCACTCAGGCTCAAAACAGTAACGAGGAGTATTTTTTTCTTCTGCAGCAAAATTGCCAGCCATACAACTCCAGCTGCAGCAAAAATTTGGAATGCTGGTATCATCGCAATTGCACGCACAGGATGAGGTGTCCCGGTCGTTATCGCCGCAGGCAAAGGGGCTAGAAGAAAAACAAAAAAGAGCAGCCAAATTTTCTTTGTCCTTTTTCGCAACAAATAAATAATCCCCAGAAAAATAAAAGGGAAATCCCACAAATAGAGCATACCGATGTTATAGGCATGATGCTGTACTCCTCCATCACCATGCAAAAAGAGAAAATCAAAGTTGAAATGATCGAGATAACCCTTAATAATTTGTGGAATAAAAATAACTCGCCTATTATAGATAATTTCGTTAATGAGATTATGCTGTTGGTGAGCTTTCAATTCCTGCTGAGCTGAGAGTTGTTGCACAACAGGATCTGAAAAAACAGTCACCATCGACAAACGGGCACTCGTTCCCCCCTCCTGAATAAAACTACTATAAATAGGTATTGTGCTAACAATAATGATAAAAACTGAAACTGCAAACCATTTTTTTTGCCGAAAAATTTCTTTAAGGAAAAAGATTATGAGTATGCCGACAATCAGTGGATCAATCAGTCGAAAACTATGATAAGAATACATACTAAGAATCATAAAAAGTGCGAACAATAAATAATATGCTGCTTGACGCCAGGCCTTAAAAAAGAAAAGAAGCGCGAGGATAAGAAAGCAATCACCTATATTCCCCTCAAATGCAGCTCGAGAAAACTGTAAATGCCACGGAGAAATCGCCAGAAATAACATACTCAAAAGAGCAATTGCTTGTCTTGTGGTCTCTGAAAAAATCTCTGCTTTTGACCAAGAAGACAATAACTCCAGAACGAAAAAATAGACGGCAACGACTGCCACTATCCCAAAAATAGCAGCCGGCAAGCGTACCGCGAATGCTGTCAACCCTAAGACAGCCACGCTCGGAACTGTCAGATAGACATAGACGGGAGGTTTGTAGTCATCAAATGAGCGAAAACTGAGCGGCATTTTATTGCCATACTCATCTGCTCCTGTTTTGAGTATCGAATAGGCATTATAGCCAATACTTGCCTCATCCCAGTCAAGTGAAGGAGGATTACTGCCAAGCTGATAAAATCTGAGAATAATT
>DASZRR010000049.1:0-3172 GCA_035549055.1 Patescibacteria group bacterium
ATAACTAGGTATGCTAACAACCGTTCCATCTCGACGTGTCGGGTATCTCTCCTGTACCCTTCTGATGTCTACTTCTGGAATGGGAAACGAACCGGGATGTTCATCTCGAACCGGTTGCATCACATCTACCTGGACACCCCGATCCTCAAAGTATCCGATGACTTTTCGTGTCTCTGCTTCATCAACTGAGGCACCTGAGGTAAGTCCGACACCTCGCACATTTTGTCCGAACCACTCGCTAGCAATCTCCTCTACTCCATCAATTTGGTATGTAGGCGTACCTGACTCCTCTCCAATGCGTCGCAATTGCGTAGTATTGTGACTGGTGGAGGAGCCAAGGACGATAAGCAAATCAATATTTTCTTTTAGCAACTCAACGAGAGAATCCTGTCTATTGGTTGTTGCGTAACAAAGAGTGGTCCGCGGGATTTGGATACGGTCCCCATATTTCTCTTTCAGTTTTCGAACGACTTCAGCAGTCTCCCGTTGCGCTAGAGTCGTCTGTGAGAGAACTGTCAGCAACATATCTTCTGGTACATCAATCATATCTACATCTTCAGCGTGTTCAATAGCCTTAACTTGATCTGGATCGAGATGACCCATTACAGCTTCTCTTTCAGGATGACCACGAACACCATTATAAATAACAAACTTATTATTCTGCTGAGCCCTCAGACCAGCGTCAATCACGCGCGTAACAAGTTGGCAGGTAGTATCAACAGTGAGCAGATCTCGCTCGCGGGCTATTTCATATAATTCTGGCCGTGAGCCATGAGCTGATAACAAAGTAATACCCCCTTCTGGAACTGCAGACAGGTTGTTGTTGACGTCAATTACTCCACGACGTGCAAATTGTTCAGCTAGATGCTTGTTATGTACGAGAGGGTGATTTGTATAGACAGACTCCCGGCTATCAACAATATCAGTCACCAATCTACCCGTAACGATAGAACGATTCACGCCCATGCATGGGCCATGATTGCCAGCCACTGTGACCTTCTCAACATTAAAAGATAAACTTTCTCTAGGATAAGCCATATTATTAGTTAGGAATGCACAAGGGTTCCAGCCGTACCATTTTTTAGTAATACGTGCGCCACCTGACTCAGGTCATTTCCATCAATTATCCGTGTAGCAATTGCATTTTGGGCTAGTATCAAGGCTTGTTCCACTTTATGCTGCATTCCTCCTGTGACATCAACCGTATTTGAAACAAAAAATAATTGTTTAACAGTTTTCCAATTCTGCGGTGTAACTTCAACAATTGTCTGCCCATTAGTATCTAGGACTCCTTTTGTAGCACTTAGCTCAATGATGTTTTTGATTGCAACCCCCTGCTGCAAAAAATAAGTAGCCAAATAAGAAAGCGTCGTTTCACCTGAAAAGATCGTACTTTCCCACGATTTGTCCCAAATGACATCACCATAGATAACCGGGACTAAGCCTTGCTTAAGAATAAGCTCAACTGGAGCTAGGAACTGTGCAGATAATACTCCCTTATCAGCTACTAAAAAAGCTGAGGGACGAAGAGCAATAGCGGGAACTTTTTCTTCAATAAAGCATCTCATGACAATACTATTGATTTCTAACGCATCTTGCGAAACTTTTGCAATTCCGAGGCTATTTTTATAGCCATGCATTCCTCCATACTTTGCTGCTGAAGTATGCCCAAAGCTACCTGTTCCATGCGCTACCACAAGCGGCACGTTAATCTGTCTGATAATCCTTGCCAGAGCACGGATGTGACGAGGATTTGCAACGTAAGGACTATTTTTATTCGTAATAACAGATCCACCTAGCTTAATCATTAATATCTCCTGTATTCTCCCCATATCTCTTGAGTCGTCTTTTTTGGTAAAATCATTCGATTTTGACGTATAATACGAGCATGCAAACGAGAATTGAGGCTATTTTGCGTGGAGACGAACAGGCTGTGGCCCAATTTTACTATGAGTTCGCTCCACGTCTGAGACGTTTTGTTGCCCGGAAAATCCCAACGAGTGATGTCGAGGATATCGTGAATGAAACTTTTGTCCAAGCAATCGATTCCCTTTCCCGGCTTACGAAAGAGGCAAATTTATCCGCTTTTTTGTACAAAATTGCTCAGAACCGGATTGTCGATTTCTACCGTAAACGAAAAATCAAGTCTGTTGCTCTCTCACAAATTCCCTTTCTTGAAATTATTTCCTCTGAATTTGACCAACCTGAATTCCAAATGGAAAAAGATAGAATTCGCTCGCATCTGGAACATGCATTCCACAATATTTCAGAAAAATATCGCTATATTATTATGCTCCACTATGAGGAACACCTCTCAATCAAACAAATCGCACTACAGCTTGATATGACACCCAAAGCGGCCGAATCGCTCCTTTTTAGGGCTCGGCAATCATTCATAAAAGCCTATGGACGAGACTGAGTTTATCAAATCATTGCAAAAGCGTGCCAAAGAACAGCATCAACTATTTGAAGGTATGCCTTTCCCAAGCCTATTTAGATTGACAACTTATTGGCTTTCGGACCACCCCTGGCGAATTATTATTCCGGTTGCTTTTTTTGTGACACTTTTAGCGCGCAACATTCTGGGACAGCAGTTTACGGAGATCGTACTTAAAGTCTTTTATCGATTATGAAGAAAAAAACATTGGTTATCTTTATCAGTTATATTTGGACCAAGACTCTTTTAGGGCTGACTTTTCACCCATACCAACAGATCAGACAGACAGTCAAAAGGCCAATACTTTTCCCTGTCATTTTCTCGCCACTTATCATGATAGGAGTTTTATTCATCATCAGTAAAATTGGCGGATTTCTGCTTGAGACTCACGGCATTCAACGAGACATGATAGCAATTTTTCTCTCTACTGCCGCCCTCTCAATCATTTTCTGGCAGCTTTTACTTATTTATTTATTAGTAAGTTTTCTTATTGTCCACTGGAAACAAAAATAGACTGAAGCGAAATTATTTGTGGGGGCGTGTCTCAAGTTCGACTTGAATATATTTTACTGTCGGCACGACCTTTCTGACTTCAGCTTTGATCTTATCCATAAGCTGTTCTAGTTCCCGTGTCCTAAGATTACTTTTCATATGGACATCCAAATCAACCAGCAATCGTTCAGATCCCATATGAACAGTCTTAATACCAAGGACCTCATCAACCTCTGGAATGTG
>DASZRR010000050.1:0-4744 GCA_035549055.1 Patescibacteria group bacterium
ATAACTACATGCATCCTGAGAAAGACAAGATGATTGCTGAAGCAGAGAAGAAAGTCGCGGCAATTGATAGCGAGTATCAACGGGGACTTATTACACTTGAAGAGAAAAAAAGACTTTCAAATGATGTCTGGCTTAAGGCAACTGATGAGATTGCTAAATTGACCTGGACAAATTTGAAGTCATCCAATCCAATCAAGATTACGATCGATTCTGGAGGTTCCCGTGCCGGAGTTGAACAGCTCAAACAGCTCTCAGCAATCCGAGGTCTGATCCTTGATCCGTTGGGTAAGATTGTTGAGTTGCCAGTCAAATCTAACTTCCGCGAGGGACTCTCCATTTTTGAATACGTCGCTTCGGCGCGTGGATCACGTAAAGGTTTGACTGACTCAGCTTTGAAGACGGCGAACGCAGGGTACTTGACTCGTCGCTTGGTCGATGTTTCGCACGATGTCATCATCATGCAAGAAGACTGTGGAGTGACTGAGGGAATTACTGTTACGACGACAGATCCGGATCGTACAGCGCTTTTTGAAGATCGTATCTTGGGAAGATATTTGGCAGTGAACGCAGTTAATAAAACTCGAAAAGTAGTTCTCAAAGCAGGAGAGGAACTTAACGAAGATAATGTTAAACTTTTGGCAGACAATGAGGTCGCCGAAGTTGAAATACGTTCTCCGTTGGCTTGTAAATTGGCCTATGGTATCTGTAAGAAGTGTTATGGTTGGGATTTCTCCACCAAACAGACTGTGGAGCTTGGTGTGCCTGTTGGTGTAGTAGCCGCCCAAAGTATCGGTGAGCCGGGTACTCAGCTGACAATGAAAGTTCGTCACTACGGAGGAATCGTTATGAGTGACGTGACTCAAGGCTTGCCTCGTGTTGAGGAGCTTTTCGAGATGCGAACCCCCAAGAATATGGCGCCTATTGCTGGTCTTTCGGGCCGAGTTAAGATCGAGACGACTGAGGAAGGGTATCGTGTCCAAGTCAGGAATACCCATATTAAGCCGGTTGAAGTTCAGGAATACTTTATCCCCTTAGCAGCAACACTTGCAGTTGAAGACGGTCAGGATATTGCTGCTGGTACAGCTTTGGCACAAGGCTACTTAGATCCTAAAGAGGTACTCAAGATCGGTGGTATCGCTCAGGCACAAAGATACTTAATTACTGAGGTCCAAAAAGTATATGAATCACAGGGGATTGGTATCAATGATAAGCATTTTGAGGTTATTTTGCGCAAGATGTCTGATAAGATCGTCGTTGAGACTGTCGGCGATACGCCACTTATTCCAGGGGATTTCATTACCAGAGCACGTTTTGAAGAGATCAATGCCGAAGCACTTTCTGAAGGCGGTGTCCCTGCAACAGGTCGTCAGGTGATCTTGGGTATCACCAAGGGTGCTTTGTTCTCTGATAGTTGGCTCTCAGCAGCTTCCTTCCAAGAGACGACCAAAGTTCTGACTGAGGCAGCTTTGGAAGGCCGTGAGGATAAGCTTATCGGTCTTAAGGAAAACGTTATTATTGGTCGTTTGATCCCAGTTGAGGGGAAAGAGTTAGCTGACGCTGTAGAGGCTACTGAAGAAGCTACAGAGACGGTTGAACAAGTCGAGAGTATTGAGCCTGCCGTTATTGAAGCTGCCACGCAGTAAATTTCTAATTGACCTAATTTCTAATAAATGGTACAATTACGAAGCTAATTTCCCTAACTATTTTGAAATTAGATAGTAGAACTTAGAAATTTTTAGTTTATGCCAACACTTTCACAATTGGCCAAACATGGCCGTCACAAAAAAACAAAGAAGGTCAAAGCGACTGGATTACGTCGTTTTTTCAACGCCAAAGACCGTGAGTACAAAGAGTTAGATTCTCCACAAAAACGTGGAGTAGTAACGCTTGTGAAGACGATGACCCCCAAAAAGCCTAATTCGGCGCTTCGAAAGGTAGCTCGCGTCAAGCTCTCCAATAAAGTTGAGGTCACAGCCTATATTCAAGGTGTTGGTCATTCGCTTTCAGAACACGGTATTGTCTTGGTTCGCGGCGGTCGTGTTAAAGATCTTCCAGGTGTAAAATATCATATTGTCAGAGGTAAATTTGACCTTCAGGGTGTTGAGGGACGCAAAACTTCACGTAGTAAATACGGGGCAAAAATGTCAGGAGGAGGAAAATAAGTTCAGAATCTAGAATTCATAATTCAAAATTACACAAGGAGCTTCTATAATATCTACCTTATGTAACTCTGAATTCTAAAATCTGAATTATACATTCAATATGAGGCACGCTAAAATCCATAAAAGAGAGACACAGCCAGATCAAGTCTATAGTAATGTCATGGTTGCCAAACTCATTAATCGGATCATGGAAGATGGCAAAAAGACAGTGGCAGAGCGCAATGTTTATAATGCTTTCAAAAAACTAGAGGAGAAGGGCGATCCTATGCAGCTTTTTGAGAGAGCTATCCAAAATGTTGGACCAAAAATTGAGGTCAAGGCCCGCCGTATCGGAGGAGCTAATTTCCAAGTCCCAACAGAGGTCAGACACGATCGCCGGATGGCCTTGGCACTGCGCTGGATCGTCGAGGCGGCCCGCAAAAGGTCCAACAAGGAGTATCATACCATCGCTGAAAAATTGGCAGCAGAATTCCTGGCTGCAGCCAATAACGAAGGCGATGCAATCCGCAAAAGAGACACGACCCTCAAGCAGGCTGAAGCCAATAAGGCCTTCGCCCATTTTAGATGGTAATCCTTACTACTAAATAATCTTCTTACGTTAAATTTATTTTTCGTTTACCATTGCTTGACTATCAAATGGTTAAATAGGATAATACTGATAGTGGAACAAACAATGAAAATTTTTGATAAATACAGTAAGTACGTAAATAAATGGATTGCGTTTGATATTCAAACAAATGAGATTATTGAATCAAGTCATTCTGTATCGAGCCTTAATAAAAAACTCATAAAAAGACAGGTAAATTCTGGGAGAGTAGCACTAAGGTTTATTCCTCATGCAGACGTGATATTTAGCCCCTATGGCTCCAATGCAGTTTAAGTATTTACCACGCCCTTATATCCAGCCTGATGGAGAAAAAGGAGTAATTTTTGTTCCAGAAATTCCAATAAGACTTAAGTATAAGAACAACTTTTGCCAATATCCTATCACTTGCTTAGTCGATTCTGGTGCTGATCGTAATCTTTTTTCTCCCGACTATGCTGATCTTTTAAGTATAAAAATTAAACAAGGTAAGCTTGTTAAGCATACAGGAATAGACGGTAAATCTATTGAAGCATTTGTTCATCCAGTCAAGATAATAATTGGTGGGTATGATTTTAATACTGAAATCGATTTCAGTTCAGAGACAAAAGCCAATCTATTAGGCCGCACCTGTTTCTTTAAATTCTTTAATAAAATTGAATTTGATGAAAACGACAAAATAATTTCACTATATCCTTTGATTAACAAGAAATAGCTACTCAATTGTAATTCCGAGGATTTTGTCGCCTTTCTCGATTTGATCTACAATATCCATTCCATCTGTTACCATACCAAAATTCGTATACTGTTTGTCTAAATAATCAGAGTCTTGTTTGATGATAAAAAATTGTGAATCATTTTGAGTTGGTCCGCCTCCTTGAGTACTAGCCATCCCTACAGCTCCTCTAACAAAAGGTTTATCATTGAGCTCGTTAGGCATACTCCCGCCACCTGTACTGTCGTCTGTTGGGCTACCTGACTGGATTACAAAATCTTCAACTCGGAAAATAACCCTATTATTAAAATACCCATCCTTAGCCTTCTTGATGAAATTTGCAACCGTATAAGGTGCGTCTTGGCCATACAAAACGAGAGTGATATCTCCCTTGCTTGTTCTGATTACAGCCGTCGCGGAGGCTGTCTTGTAACTCTCCAAAGCTGTCTGATCAAAAGCAGGTGCTTGTGATATCTCTTGTTGAGGTTGGTTTTGAGACTGCCCCTGAGCTTGTTGTTGTCCTGCTTGAGGAGTAATGAAGTTAATTTGGGAAGGGATTTGAGAAATCGATATTTGTCCTTTAGGTCTGGTCGTCAAGCCCAGTGAGCCAGCTTGGGTGATATAGAAAAGGACACCAAAGACGATCACGATGATGACAAAGATTGCAATTTGAGCTTTATTCACCTGATTATTGTAGCAAGATATTTTGAATTGGCAAGACAATGTAATTGTTACTTTTGTAAGTTCCAAGCTCAAACAATATAATAATTTAACAATGGAGGGTATTTTGCAGATATAAGGCTAAATGCGATACAATACCATGATGAACCAAGCGTATATTCGTAATTTTGCCATTATCGCTCATATCGATCACGGGAAATCCACGCTTTCTGATCGACTGCTTGAGATTACTCATACTATTGCCAAAGATAAGTTGGGTGAGCAGTTTTTGGATCAAAATCCGATCAGTAAAGAGCGGGGGATTACCATTAAGTTAGCTCCCGTGCGGATGCACTATATACTGAACTCTATCTCCTACGAACTCAACTTGATTGATACGCCGGGCCATGTGGACTTTTCCTATGAGGTTTCGCGTACGTTGGCTGCTTGTGAAGGGGCTGTTTTATTAGTCGATGCAACACAAGGGATACAGGCACAGACTGTTGCACATTTCCATGCTGCCAAACGCGAAGGGTTGGTCATGATCCCGGTGATTAATAAAATTGATCTACCGCAGGCGCAGACTCAGGCAGTTGTTAAAGAACTCACTGAGGTTTTTGGTTT
>DASZRR010000051.1:0-2954 GCA_035549055.1 Patescibacteria group bacterium
GGACGCCAAACGAGGTGATATTGGTAATACTGCTTCTCGATATGCTAAAGCCATGTTTGAATTTTGGAAGGCGGGAGCGGTAACTGTCTATCCTAATTTAGGCCTTGATGCAGTCAAACCTTTTCTTCAGTATCAAAACGAGATGACGATCTTGCTGATCAAAACATCTAATCCTGATTCGAAGGTCTTTCAAGATCTTCCTGTTGAGGGAAATCCCTATTATCTTGCCATGGCGAATATGATTACATCATGGGATTTCCCAAATCTTGGTATTTTTGTCGGTGCTACTTATCCTGATGAGTTGAAGGCAGTCCGTAGCATCTTCCCCGAAAGACTTTTCCTCACAGCTGGAATAGGCGCCCAAGGAGGGAACGTTGAGCAAGTTGTAAAAGCAGGAATTGACAAAAATGGTGCAGGACTTATGATTAATGCATCACGAAGTAGTATCTATGTCTCAGAGACAAAAGATTTTGCAGAAAAAGCGAGAGAAGCGGCATTAAAACTAAAAAATCAGATCAACCAGTACCGATGAGAAATAAAACTGTTCTTGAAATTCTTAAAGACAATAAGGCTGTGATCACTAACGATCACTTCGTCTATACCTCTGAAAGGCATGGATCTGTCTATATCAACAAAGACGTCATCTATCCGCATACAAAGGTCATCTCAAAAATTGCTAGGATTTTTGCTGAGACATTTCAGGATTTGGACATCGATGCGGTCATTGCTCCCGCTATTGGCGGTATCATCCTCTCCACCTGGACGGCCCACCACCCCTCAAAGCTCAAGAGAAAAGAAATTCTGGGAATTTATACCGAAAAAGACCTTGAGAAGAATCAGATTTTTACGCGCGGCTATGACAAATTAGTTCACGGCAAGAAAATTTTGGTACTTGAGGATATTACGACCACTGGAGGATCGGTAAAGAAAGTCATCTCGAGCATTGAAAACCACGAGGGAAAAATTCAAGCAATTGGTGTCATGGTCAATAGAGCACCCCAGGAAGTAACTACCGAGACTTTTGGCTACCTATTTAAAGCCCTCAGCGAACTTTTTGTTGAGTCATTTGAACCTCACGAATGTCCTATGTGTCAAAAGGGAGTTCCCATCAATACTTCTGTCGGACACGGGAAGAAATTTATTGAAGCAAAAAAATAGTTCTATGTTTGCCTTTAGGCTAAAAATTTCATACAATGAGCTATTATCTTGCCGATGTAGCTCAGTTGGTAGAGCGGCTGTATCGTAAACAGTAGGTCGCCAGTTCAAATCTGGCCATCGGCTCTCACAACTTAAATAGTGTATACTACGTACTATGGCACGCTCACGCGTCAATCAACGACTCGCCAAACAGACTGAACGAAATCTTTTCTTGATTATCGGAATTGTTATCATTGGCGTTGTGCTTTTTCTTTTTTTTGGCGCCAAATTGTTGGTCAACTTTAGTCTTTTTGTCGAGAAAAAATCAGATGCCAGCTCCCAGACATCAAGCGCTGACTCTTTTATTTCTATCCCCGTTCTGAATCCGATCGACTCGTCTACCAACAGCGCTTCCTTAGATATTTCAGGAATTGCAGAGGACGGATCCTATATCAAGCTCTATTTAAATGGCGAAATGATCAAAAAAGCGGATATTAAAGCAGGTAAATCGTTTGTCGTACATGATGTAGAATTGACAACGGGTGAGAACGATTTCAAGGCCAAAGCTTTTAGCGACAACGGCAAAGAAAGTAGTTTTTCAGAACAAGTTTCCATTACTTATTCAAATAAGGCTCCGAGTCTAAGTATTGATTTCCCAAGCGATGGCCAGACCTATCACAAAGATAATAACCCAATTAAAGTATCGGGTAAAACTGATCCCAATATTCATGTTACTGTTAATGATTTTTGGGCAATAGTAGACGATCAGGGAAATTATTCCTATAATTTACCTCTTAAAGACGGAGATAACGAAATCAAGGTGGATGCGACAGATGACGCAGGCAATAAAACAGAAAAAACAATTCATATTAATTATTCCGAATAAGTCCTGCCTCAAGACAAAGCCACATAACAATCATGGGATAGAACATGATATTGAGAAATAGTGTGCCAACCAATAATGCTGTTATCCCAGAAACCAGACCTCTCGCAGGAAAGATAGTATTTCTCGCCTGCAAAAATAATTTTTTGTAGCAAATAATCCAAAAGGTCATTACTATGCCAAAACCAATGATACCTGTCGTCGCCAGGACAAAAAGATAACTATTGTCTGTCCCTGCATCAGCATGATTGACAAATTGTGTGTCAAGAGAGCGATACCCCATCTTGACTTGAGCGTAACGAAAAGCATTAAAACCAACCCCTAACACAGGAAACTTGCCAAAAATAGCAACAGCATGCTGGGCCGATTGAAGACGAGCTTCAGTTGAGGCTACCCTGAGTGGATTTAAGCCTTCTATCCTGGTATTTGACACCAAAAGCAAAACGACAAAACATAACCCGAGAGTCACAAGCGCAGTTCGTGCTCTGACATACAATAACAAATAGGTTCCGAGTCCAAAAAGCAACATAATAAATCCAGTTCGGGAATATGTCAAAAATACAGCCAGAGCCGCCAAAAAACCACTTCCCCCCAAACATAATCTGAGAAATAGGTTTTTAAGACGCAAGAGGTTATCCAAAATGAAAAGCAGAAAAATGACAAAAAACGCACTCGCAAAATTGGGATCCAAAAAAACTGAAAACATTCGATAAAGATGTTCATCCCACCCAAGATAATACAGATTGCGCAATGCAGGATAAAAAATTAATTGTACAAAACCAAGCAAAGTTACCATTGTTCCGACCCCAACCATAGCCACAATAGCAAATCTCCGATTATATGAGCTCAATTCCTTCGCCTGGAAATATAATGAGAGATATACAACGAACCTGACAGGATACATTGCCGCAGTAACAAACTCAGTAAACGTTAA
>DASZRR010000052.1:0-8529 GCA_035549055.1 Patescibacteria group bacterium
TGATAGTGAGTAATAATAAGTACCCCCATATCGTAATCTCTGACTGCTTTACTGACTGCCTGCGCCACTATTTTTAGACTATCTACATCAAGCCCTGAATCAATCTCATCTAAAATGACATACTTTGGCTGTAAGACTAACAATTGGGCGATCTCTGCTCTTTTTCTCTCTCCACCAGAAAACCCTTCATTTACAGATCGCTGCATAAACTCATCAGGTAAATTTACAGCCTTTAATGCTTCCTGAACCTGCTTCTTAAATTCAGAAAGAGGAATTTTTCTGTCTGGATGAAGTGATTTGTAAGCAGTACGGAGAAAAGCCAACAATGAGACTCCTGTTATCTCAATTGGAGACTGAAAAGAGACAAATAAACCAATTCTCGCCCGCTCCTCAGGGAGTAAATCAGTAATATCTTTGCCCTCAAGTTCTATTTTGCTCTTTGCTCTCCTCTCAATTTTATACCCAGGATGTCCCATCAAACTCATGGCTAGAGTTGTTTTCCCCGAACCATTTGGCCCCATAATCGCGTGTATCTCTCCTTGCCGAATAGTAAGATCAACTCCATGAAGAATTTCTTTGTCGGGGATACAAGCAACGAGATGAGTAAGTTGTAGCATCTGAGGTTTTCAGTGTAACATGTATCCGCACTGTGTCAAATGTTATTTACCTGTGTAATGGATCAGTTTATAGACTTTCACAACTGAGACATCCCACTCACCCACGATATCTGCGCGTCCAAAGGCAGCAACCTCAAATAACGGATTTCCCAGAGGTTGACAAGCTTGAATCTCACAGACGACGAAAAGTTGCTTGGTAACTGTCGTGCGCTTGGGATCAACGACATTATTTTGAATCGTAACAGAAGGATTTCCTTCGATTTCAAAATAATACCTATAAGCATAATCTGAATTACCGGGAGTAATCAGGGCAAAATTAAATGGCCTCCCACCCGCTTTCTTGAGGACAAATTCTGCCACTTCCTGAGCTTGTTGTTTTTGTTTATTGGGTGGATTTTGAAAAGGCCACCCTTTAAGATTGAGGAGAAGAAGAACTACAACAACAAACCCTGCAAATATTTTAAGGAAAATATTTTTATTTTTTACAATCATTACTTCGGCACTCTGCCCGATAAGCAAAAACGGCAAAGGAAACATAAAACCTAAGTAATAATCAAAAATTTCTTTTTTATAAAGAGCAAACAAACCAACACCTAATATCAACCAACTCATCAACATAAGCTTTGCCAGCCGATTCTTCATCTGAAATAGAAAAAAAGTTGCAACCAAACCAAGGAGGATTGTTAGAAGATACCAAATAAAAAGTGTCGTATTCTGATGGATATGAATACTTGTTGATTCTGGATATCCGGTAATCAAGCGACCGAATAATTTGAAAAATGCCTCAACAATCTGTGATAAAGGAGGATAGGTTACCTCATTAGGTGAAGTATATTTCCCCAAAATAAAATTGATGATTGTTCTTGTATTGGGAAAACCATGGTGAACTTCAAATGCCAGAAAGGGAGAAAATCCGATCAGAAATCCTCCTAATATAAGACTGTATCGCTTCACGAGGAGAACAAAACGTTGTTTTTTTTCTTCAAGAAATGTCCCCAAAAAAGTAAAAACCCCAACAATAATTGCCAAAAAGAAAGCGATATATTGTAGTTGAAATGAAATTCCAAGCAGAAATCCAACAACGCCAAAATACCACTTTCGTGGGTTTTTGAGACCATGATAGAGAAGATAGAGCATGACGAGAGAGACAAAGGGAAGTGGATTGGGATTCCATGAAGAATGTGAATAGGTAATAATGACAGGAGAAATCGCATAGAGGGAAGCAGCGACTATTCCTGCGAACCTACCAAAAAATTCCTTACCCAATTTATAGACTAGAAAAACAGTAATAACTCCAAGCACTCCGATAAAAATTGCAGGGCCTATGGGATCGAAGTGCGAAAGGAAAAGAAACGGCGCGATAATGTAAAAATAAATTGGTCCATAATAAAAATCAGCAGCTGATGAGCGTGGGCCAAGAAGCGTAAATTGACCATCAAGGATGTGTTTTACTGTCAAAACATCACGACCCTCATCTCCCAGAAATGTCATGTAATCACCAATCTTATATAGTCTTAAAAAGGCTGCCAGAATAAGGATTGCCAAAATAATAAGATTTTCTTTTTTGGCTAAAAATGTTGTGATGCGTGAGAACATACCTACCTTGGGGCTATTTCTTCTTCCAGATAAAACGGTTATAAATAGTGAAATTCCAAATCAGAAGAAGCAATGTCCCCACTAAGAAATATTCAAAATAAAACTTTTTGCCAATGAGAGTATCACCAATAAAAATAGCTCCAGTCTGGATAAAGATGACTCCAAATGCTGACGTGAGATAAAACTGGACTAGCTTGAAAAGATACTCAGGTACCGTACGAACCTGGTGCGCCTTGAAAGTCCAAAAGTTATTAAAATTATAGTTGGAAAAAATTGCTGCAGCCGCTCCGACAAGATTGGCAACTGACGGATTCCAGTGAGCACCATCCACTAAAACCTTCAATAAAACAGCGTTGATTATAAACCCAACTCCCCCTACTACCAAAAACTTTAAAAATTTCTCGGAATCACGAAAGCGAAGCCTGAGAACGACATAGAGTGAGTCAATCTGATCTTTTTGGCTGATTTTGCTAGCACCTTCTGTCCTCTCATAAAAAACGATCGGAATCTCTTTAACTTTTGCTCCTAATTTAATAATGTCATGAAGAATATTAAGTTTGTATGCAAAATCTTTCGAAAGGAGATGATCTAAGTTCACTTTTTTGAGATATGTCGTCCTGGTGAGCTTAAAGCCTGAAGTCATATCATGAATACGAAAGTTAAGCCAGACGATGCAGGTGAACAGACTCCCAAACCTGCTCAGAATTTTTCTATTTAGACCCCATTCTTTGGGAATTGCACCACCTTTAATATACCGACTACCAATTACATAATCATAGCCTTCATCCATTGCCTCAATGAGACGCGGAATATCATGAGGGTCGTGCTGAAAATCAGCATCAAATTCAATGACTGCATCAGCCTTAAGCTCATCCATTGCATACTTCATGCCACGTACGTATGCTGCGCCCAGACCTTGCTTCTGCCCCTGAATGAGAGAAATATTTTTATATTCTTTCATGAATTTTCTGATAACATCGGCAGTACCATCAGGAGAATTATCATCGGGGATCAACAACTGCATCTGATGATTTTTGACTTTGGGGAATACCTCTTTTTCCAACACAGGAATCATTTTCTCGATATTCTCGCGTTCGTTATAGGTAGGTGAGATAACAACAATTTTCATAAAATCACTCAGTAACTCTATACGCCTCAATCATCTTCATCAGTCCATCATGAAGAGAGACCTTTGGCTCCCACTGCAAAAGCTGCTGTGCTTTAGTAATATCTGGCTGCCTCTTGATTGGATCATCCTCTGGTAGCTTTTCACTAAAAACTATCTCACTACGGGAATTGGTGAGCTCTTTAATCATAGTAGCATACTCCAAAACAGTATGCTCCTCCTGCGAACCTAAATTAACAACCTGCCCTTTCGTCTCAGGATAAAACATAAGACGATTCAGTCCTTCGATCAAATCACTCACATAGCAAAGTGATCGAGTTTGTTGACCATCACCAAAGACAGTCAGTGGCTTGTCGGTGAGCGCCTGCTGAATAAAAACGCTAATCATTCGCATGTCGGCTTTGGCAAGACGTGGCCCATATGTATTGAAGATGCGGACAATTCTCGCATCCACATGCCTCTCGCGCCAGAAATAACTCGTAATTGTCTCTCCAAAACGCTTAGCTTCATCGTAGACAGAACGTGGACCGATAGTTGAGACGTTACCGCGATAATCTTCTCTTTGGGGATGTTGAAGAGGATCACCATATGCTTCACTCGTAGAAGCAAAGAGAAATTTCGCCTGATTTTTTTCTGCCAGCTTTAAGAGATTTAGCGTTCCTTGTGTATTAACAAGCATTGTCTCCAGAGGAAGAGCGTGATAACTAAGCTTGCTATGATGATTAGGTGAAGCAGGAGAGGCTAAGTGGAAAATTGCATCAACTTTCTCAATTTCGGGAAACTCTTCATTAACGTTATGGTTAAGAAAAGTAAATGCTGGATTTATCAGTAAATGCTCAATATTTCCCCGTGAACCAGTAAGAAGATTATCAACACAAATGACATGGTCACCTTTGCCTAGAAGGAAGTCACACAAATGAGAGCCGATAAAGCCAGCTCCACCAGCAACAAGAATAGTCTGCATATGCTAATTGTATCAGGAAAATATAAGACTAACTAGAGAAGATAACATGAGGTTAGAGATGATGCATTTTCTTTTCAAGCTCAATGTCTGAGTGGACCATCATCTCTACCAGTTCTTTAAAGGAAGTTTTAGGAGTCCACCCCAAAACATTTTTTGCCTTACTCGCATCGCCTATCAAATGATCAACTTCTGCTGGTCGAACATGTTCTGGACTATTTGATATAACATACTTCTGCCAATCATCTATACCGGCAGCGGCAAAAGAGAGCTCAACAAATTCCTGAACACTATGTGTCTCGCCAGTTGCAATGACATAATCCTCCGGCTTATCTTGTTGGAGCATCAACCACATTGCCTCCACATAATCTTTGGAATAACCCCAATCCCTTTTGGCATCCATGTTGCCAAGTTCCAATTTATCTTGTAATCCAAGCTTAATACGTGCAGCTGCATTACTTATTTTACGGGTAACGAATTCTATACCGCGTCGAGGTGACTCATGATTGAAAAGTATTCCAGAACAAGCGAACAGATCGTAGCTTTCTCGATAATTAACTGTAATATAGTGCCCATACACTTTTGCAACACCATAGGGAGAGCGAGGATAGAAACGAGTTGTCTCTTTCTGTGGAATCTCTGTCACTTTACCAAACATCTCAGAGCTTGATGCCTGATAAAACTTGATATTCTTATCGGTTTGTCTGATCGCTTCAAGTACACGCGTCACTGAGATACCCGTAAATTCACCAGTCAGGACAGGCTGCTCCCAAGAGGCTTTGACGAACGACTGAGCAGCTAAGTTATACAGCTCATCTGGCTCTGACTTCTTGATTGCATCAATAATCGACCCCTGATCGAGCAAATCGCCCGACACCAGCGTTATCCGATCCTGAATATGTTGAATATTGCCAATATTGGGAGTACTCAGACGACGAACAAAGCCGTAAACCTCATAGCCTTTGTCAAGCAGAAACTCTGCAAGGTATGAACCATCTTGACCCGTAATACCTGTGATAAGAGCACGTTTTGCCATTTGTCTCAATCAATTCTATACAACTTTTTTGAAATACTCAAGAGTATCCTTCAGAGTTGTCTCAAGAGGAATTTCTGGCTTCCAGCTAGTCAAATTTTGCAGTTTGGTAAAGTCACAAACAACATCTGGTGTATCAATTGGACGATAGAGGCCTGGATCAACTTCAATCTTTATTTTTTTATTAGTAAAGCTAAGCAGCGTATCTAACATCTCCTGAATCTCTACAGATTTACCAGAACCAATATTGTAGACTTCTCCAGGAAGACCTTTCTCCATCAGAAAGAAATATGCCCGAACGACATCTCGTACATCGGTAAAGTCTTTGCGAGCTTTCAGATTACCAACCTTCATCACAGGCTCTTTTATTCCTTTATCAATCTCAGCAATCTGTTTGGCAAACATAGGAAGAACAAATTTAGGTTGTTGTCGAGGACCAGTATGATTAAATGGTCGTACCCTTATTATCTGCATTTTATGACTAAGAAAGTACTGAAGAGCAAGAAAGTCTTGAGTGATTTTTGAAACAGCATATGGTGTGGTTGGACGCAAAGGAGTGTCTTCGTCAATTGGTAAATCCTCAGGCCTAACAGCCCCATATATTTCAGAAGTCGAGACAACGAGTATTCGTGTCTGAGACAACTCTTGAGTCTTAAGTGCTTCAAGAAGATAAAGCTCACTGAGCGTATTCGTAGTCAGAGTCATAGCCGGATCTTTTATGCTCTCTCCGGGAGAAGTCTGAGCTGCCAAATGATATATCTCCTGCGGCTGAACTTGTTGAATAATTGCATCAATATCGTTTTTTTGTGTAAGATCGCATTGATGGAGAATAATTTTCTCTTGAAGCTCACCTAGTCTTTTTTTTCCTTCTTCTGAATGGTATGTTCCATGAATCTCAGCAGTGTCATCTCTCTTGACGAGGAATTCAGCGAGGTATTGTCCAGCAAATCCAGTAATGCCTGTAATCAAGACTTTCTTCATCTTCCTACACCTAGGTAGTTAAACCCAAGATCTTTTGCATCTTCTGGATCATAGACATTGCGGCCATCAATAATATTTTTTTGTTTCATAAGCTCTGCAGCTTTGGCTAAATCTAATTCCTTGAATTCATTCCACTCAGTCACTAGCAGTAACAAATCTGCATCTTCAATAGCATCATAAGCGTCTTTTGCAAAGTAAATACCATCATATTCTTTGAGAAGTCGTTTGGCATTTCCGAGTGCGATGGGGTCAAAAGTTTTGACAGTAGCCCCAGCCTCTATTAATTTTGGAATGATCACCAAAGACGGAGCATCACGCATATCATCTGTATCAGGCTTAAATGCAAGTCCCAGAACTGCAACTGTCTTACCGCTAAGGTTTCCTAGCATCTTTTTGGCTTTACTTACTGTACGCAACATAGCGTTTTTATTGATAGATTCAACTTCCTTGAGCAAAGCAAAATCATAGTCTCTTTGTGAAGCAATTGAAATCAGCGCGCGTACGTCCTTGGGAAAGCAGCTTCCTCCGTAACCAACTCCGGCATTGAGAAATGCCTTACCGATACGTTTATCAAGACCAATTCCATCCAGGACTTGGGGGCCTTTTGCTCCCAGTTCCTCTGAAAGATACGCGATGGCATTAGCAAAAGATATTTTGGTAGCCAAAAAAGCATTGGCTGCATATTTGATCATTTCTGCAGTCTCGATCGTCGTAAGAACCCTCTCCCCAGTCAAAGGCTCGTGTAATTTAACTAAAATACGTCGGGCTTCTTGCGTATCTGTTCCGATAACTACCCGATCTGGATGTAAAGTATCTCCAATTGCTTGACCCTCACGCAAGAATTCTGGCACTGAGGCAATATCAAATTGGGCTTTTTCAAGCTTGACTTTATTGATAATCTTCTGGACTTCACGATTGGTCCCAATCGGAACAGTACTTTTGGTGATCACCACAGTATAACCATCCAAATGTTTACCAATTTTCTCTGCTACGTCAAAAACGACTGAGAGATCCGCCTCACCTGTCGGCTTGGGAGGGGTACCAACTGCGATAAACACGACATCTGACTGCGGGATAGCAGGATTATAATCAAGGGTAAAAAGGAGTCTACCCGCATCTACATTTCGCTTCACCAGCTCCTCAAGCCCTGGTTCATAAATTGGAATAATACCTTTTTTCAGGTTTTCAATCTTCTCAGGGGTATGACCAATAACCCAGACAGTATTCCCCAAGTCAGCAAAAATTGCCGCACTTACTAAACCTACATACCCATGACCAACAAATGTTACTTTCATAGTTTACGAATTGAGCTGTTTTTTTACTTCACTTAACCCTTCTCTAAACGTTCGCATAGAGACACCAAGGGATTTAATTTTAGCATTATTAAGAGCTGAATTAAAGGGCTCAGGTGGACGTCCCACCAAAAATTCAGCTCGCGTCGTACCTTTTATGAAGTTTTTATCTAGAGCAAAAACATCCGCTATCTCATTTGCTGCTTCATAAATACTTACTATACTACTCCCAACTGTGTGATAAATTCCTTCCGCTTGATGAGTAATCAACGCATCAACAGCGCCTGCTAAATCGTCAATAAAAACAGGGCTAATGATTCGATCGGTCAGTACAGTAAGCTCTTCATGATTGCTGATTTTTTGCAGAAATAACCTGACAAAATCATTTTTGCCAAAATTGGCACGATATGGATAGGCGATACGCATAATACTCCAAGGAATTGATGAGCTCTGGACTATTTTCTCTGCCTCGTATTTAGTTATTGCATACCAACTCAGTGGATTGGGGGAATCAGTTTCTCGATAACCACCCTCAGGAGTATCTTCACCATCAAAAACCATATCTGTTGATGCAAAAATCAGTTTTTTCCCTGTAGATTCACACGCCTTTACGACATTTTTGCTGCCAAGAACATTAATCTTCCAGCTGTCACTCTCTTCTTGAAGCTCTCGATCCAACTCTGCCTGCTTAACATTGGTATAGGCGGCTAAATGGAGGACAATTTCTGCGTCAGATTCCTCCATTGCTTTAACGAGCTGTTCAAAATTTGTAATATCAACCCCTTCAGTACGGCTGATATTTTCAAATGTATACGAGGAGGCAAGAAGTTCAACGATGCGTGAGCCGATCAATCCATTTAGCCCGGTACCGAGTATTTTCATAGAAAAAAAGTGCTACTTAAATCAATCCCTGATCGCCAAAT
>DASZRR010000053.1:0-5786 GCA_035549055.1 Patescibacteria group bacterium
TTTATGATAAGCCGCTTCCTTCGTGGGGTGGGAATTTGACCAACATTAATTTTGACAACATCTATTACTACGTCAAGCCAACTGAGAGACAAGTCAGTTCGTGGGATTTGTTGCCTCCTGAGATCAAAAATACCTACGACAAAATCGGTATCCCAGAGGCTGAGAAAAAATTTCTTGCAGGAGTGGGAGCACAGTACGATTCAGAAGTTGTCTATCATAATCTTTCTAAGATGCTTGAGAAGCAGGGTGTTATTTTTTGTGATACAGATACGGGGCTGAAAAAATATCCAGAACTTTTTAAAGAACATTTTGGCAAGATAATTCCGGCAGGAGATAATAAATTTGCAGCTCTGAATACTGCTGTCTGGTCGGGTGGGTCTTTTATTTACGTCCCCAAAGGCGTTCATGTCAAATTGCCACTCCAAGCGTATTTCAGAATTAATGCGCGCAACATGGGGCAGTTTGAGAGAACACTCATCATTGCAGATGAAGGATCTTATGTCCATTACGTTGAGGGGTGTACAGCGCCTATTTTTACGACCGACTCATTACATGCAGCAGTTGTAGAGATTTACGTCAAAAAAGGTGCACGAGTTCGTTATACGACAATCCAGAACTGGAGTAAAAATGTTTACAATCTAGTCACCAAACGGATGTTTGTTGAGGAAGAAGGATTTGGAGAGTGGATCGATGGGAATTTGGGAAGTCAGCTGACGATGAAGTATCCATCTATTTATCTACGTGGCAGAAAGGCACGAGGGGAAGTTCTTTCGCTTGCTTTTGCTGGCAAAGACCAGCATCAAGATGCTGGTGGCAAGGCAATTCACTTAGCGCCTGAGACAACATCTGTTATTACTTCCAAATCAGTCTGTAAAGATGGTGGACGAACGTCCTATCGAGGGTTATTACATGTTTTGAAGGGTGCTCTCGACAGTAAGTCGACAGTCAGATGCGATGCCCTTATCCTGGATGGGCTCAGTAGATCAGACACTTACCCCACGATGACTGTGGATGAGGAACGGGTGACGATTGGTCATGAAGCATCAGTCTCACGTATTGGTGAGGAACAGTTATTTTATTTTCAGTCCCGTGGTATTCCTCAGCAACAGGCAGAAGTGATGATCGTCAATGGATTTATTGAGCCAATTGTGAGGGAGCTCCCGATGGAATATGCAGTCGAGTTGAATCGTTTGATTCAACTTGAGATGACAGGCGCTGTGGGGTGATATAAGAAGTAAAAAGTTTATGGATACAAAAAATAATATCAATCTTGAGATCGGTAAAAATGAGGAAGTGGTCTATCCTTTTGTCTGGATAAATGGAGAAAAAGAGGATGTGAATATTAAAGTTGTCCTTGGCGAGAATGCATCCTTCTTACTTTGCGGAATTTTTTTAGGAGACAAAGATCATCAGATAGTTTTTAATACTGATGTTACTCACAAAGGTCAGTATACAAAAAGTCTGACGACAATGAGAGGTGTTTTTTTCGATAACGCACAATTTAACAACGATGGTGTAGTAAGTATTATTAAAGGAGCAAAAAATGCAGATGGTTATTTTCAGTCAAAAATTTTGTTGTTTGATAATGCCAGAGGTCGTAGTGTGCCATCTTTGGAAATTGATGAAAATGAGGTGAAGGCTGGGCATGGATCAACCATTGGTAGACCTGATGCGAATCAACTTTTTTACTTACAAAGTAGAGGTCTAACCGAGAAACAAGCAACAACCCTTATTGTTTCAGGTTTTTTTGAACCTATCATTTCACTTCTTCCCGAGAATCGACAACAAGACACAAGAAAAAAAATAAAGAAGTTTTTAAATGAATAATTATAAGAAAGACTTTCCAATTTTTAAGAATAATCCAGAGCTGATTTATCTTGATTCAGCAGCCACATCACAAAAACCACAAATAGTGATTGACACAATTACTGATTTCTATGCGCAGTACAATTCTAATATTCATCGGGGACTGTACCCTATCGCTGAAAAAGCGAGTGCTAAGGTCGAAGAAGTACGCGAGCAAGTTCGAAAATTCATAAATGCTCGTGACAAAAATGAAATTATTTTTACCCATGGGGCGACAGAAGGGCTCAATCTGATAGCATATACCTGGGGAGATCAACGAATCCACTCAGAGGATACTGTAGTTGTCACCATCATGGACCATCACGCCAATTTTGTTCCCTGGCAACAGCTTGCCAAAAAAAAGAAAGCAAATTTTGCAGTTGTAAGTGTTGAGGAAAATGGGGAGTTGGATGAGAAAGATTTATTGCAAAAAGTAAAAAACGCTCGATTATTGGCTTTACCTTATGTATCTAATGTCTTGGGTTCTATTAATAATTTAGAAAAATTGATTTTCAAAATAAGAAAAATTAATTCGCAAATTATTATTGTCGCTGATGCTGCTCAGGCTGCTCCATTTATACCGATTAATGTCCAAACAATGGACTGTGATTTTTTCGTTTTTTCAGGACACAAAATGTATGCCGGGACAGGAATTGGAGTTTTGTTTGGCAAAAAGGAGTTGCTTGAAAGCATTCCACCATTTTTATTCGGTGGCGATATGATTCGTGAAGTTACGATTAAGAAGACAACTTTTGCTGACTCCCCCAGTAAATTTGAGGCTGGTACTTTGCATATTGCAGGGATAATTAGCCTTGGAGAAGCAATTGATTTTTTACAAGGAATTGGGATGGAGAAGGTGAGGGAACAAGAACAATTATTGGCTGCTTTTTGCTGGGAGGAGCTAAGCAAGATAGATAGTATAAGAATACTTGGCCCAAATAAAAAATCTGAGAGGAGTAATATTGTTTCATTTATTATGGAAGGAGTCCATCCTCACGATGTCGCTCAGGTATTGGCAGATAATACTATTTGTGTACGTGCTGGACATCACTGTGCTATGCCGCTTCACACTTTTCTTAAGATACCAGCGACAGTTAGGGTGAGTTTTGGAGTATATAATGATCAAAAGGATGTTGAAAAGCTGATTCAAGGTATACAACAAACCAAAAAACTTCTACAGAAAAAATGAGTATTTATCGTGACGAAATCTTGGAACACTATAACAATCCGCAGAATTTCGGGCAGCCGAAAAAGTTTGACATAGTAGCAAAACAGGTAAATCCTTTTTGCGGTGACGAGATTGAAATATATATTGAGTTAGAAAGTTCTCAAGTTCATAAAGTAAAAAAAATATATTTTTTTGGTAAAGGTTGTGCTATCAGTATCGCGTCGGCATCACTTCTTACTGAATTTGTTAAAGGTAAGACCCTCAAAGAGTTGACAGATTTGACACAAGAAGATATGCTGAGCCTGCTTGGGGTTGAGGTCTCTCCGACCCGGAGAAAATGTGCGCTTTTAGCTATGGCCACTCTTAAGGAGGGCTTGAAGTAAAGGATATGCAAGAAGGAATTTATGAATACATTCGTGTGAGGTATGAAATTCAACACCAGTTATGTCCTGTTTGTAAAACAAGCATTGGCTTGATGCCGGGAAGTCGCGATGCAGTCTGTCATAACTGTGGTTACAAAGATCCCTGTTGCGAATAGTTTATGAATTTGCCCGTTTTCTTACCAAACACTATCAAGCGAATGCGTGAGTATGGTATCTCTGAATCCCAAGTTATTGATGTTTTTAATCATGGTATTTATAAAAGGAGTGAGAACGGAAGTAAAATGGCTATAAAAAAGTTCAATGGATTTGAAATTGGGTGTTTTTATGATCAAAATCCACGCACCACAGAGTACGTAATTACCGGTGTATGGAGAAGAGACAGAGCATGAAGGTAGCAGTTGGATCAAAAAATCCTGTCAAGATTGCTGCGGTCAAAGAAGCTTTTGTAAAAGTCTGGCCTGATAGGGAGTTTGAATTTATTGGTACAGAGGTGGACTCGGGCGTACCGGATCAGCCCATGAGCGATAATGAAAGTATTATTGGTGCGACAAATCGTGCTCTCAGAGCAAAAAGCTTCGTAAGCGCAGATTATGGTGTGGGGTTGGAGGGTGGTATCCAAAAAATAGGTGAGAAATATTTTGATTGTGGATGGATAGTTGTCATTGATAAAAAAGGACAGCGAGGAATAGATTCGTCAATTCGTATGGAAGTTCCGCCCAAAATGATGGAGTTGATTCATCAGGGAACAGAACTAGGAAAAGTGGTCGATATTGTTTTTAGGACTAACAATGCCAAGCACAATCAGGGACACTTTGGCCTGATGACTGGCAATGCTATTACGAGAAAAGAAGGCTACCGAGATGGAGTTATTACAGCTTTGGCAGCATTTATCAATCCTGATATTTTTGCATAATTACTTGACGTATAAGTCTTTGAGGATATCTTCAACTCCAGCTTTTGGTCTGGCAGGGGCATATTCCCGTCCATAGAGAATAAGTAAATGTGGGAACTCGATCCACCATTCTTTAGGAACAATTTTCATCAAGTCTTCTTCAATTTTTTCAGGTTTATCAGAACTGCTTAATCCCAATCTTCCGACTGCCCGGATGACATGCGTATCCACGACTATGCCTTCGGATTTGTGGAACGCATCTCCTAAGACTACGTTGGCTGTTTTCCTCGCAACACCTGGGAGATCAT
This sequence comes from Patescibacteria group bacterium, assembly GCA_035549055.1. GTDB lineage: Bacteria > Patescibacteriota > Microgenomatia > Levybacterales > UBA12049 > JACROF01. The sequence continues at coordinate 4,597 of DASZRR010000053.1, forward strand.
CAAGCTCTTGCATAGTATCTGGGACTTTGCCACCATGTTGCTCAACAATTTGTTCAGCAGCAGCTTTTACGTTTTTTGCCTTATTACCGTGGAACGTTACTTTCTTGATCAGATTATCAATATCACTAACCGATGCTTTAGCCATGGATGTAGCATCTGGGTAACGTCTGAACAATTCTGGAGTAACAGTATTGACGAGTTTGTCAGTGCATTGAGCAGATAGGATCGTAGCAACGAGGAGTTCAAAAGGATTATGGAATTCTAGCGCCGTGCGAGGATGAGGATATAATTTCTTGAGTCGATGATAAATTTCTTTGACTTTCTCCTCTTTGGTCATTCGTCTATTATAGCAAATTTGAAAAAAAATTGATTCTGACGCAACTACTTGCTACTATGAAATTAATGACTGATATTCAGTGGCTCATTGGCGGTGAGGCAGGTTATGGGATTATGACGACGGGTGTCATGATGTCCAAAATTATGACCAGGTTAGGTTTGTCAGTTTTTGACTACGTCGAGTATCCATCTTTGATTCGTGGTGGTCACAACGCCTATTATGTCAGAGGTTCAGATCAACAGATCCATTCACAAAAGAAAGATGTAGAGATCCTCGTGGCTCTCAATCGTCAAACTATTGATCTCCATAAAGAAGAGTTGACAGAAGATGCTGCCATTATCTACGATTCAAATTCGCTAAAGGTCCAAGATGGTGAGTTTGGGGCAAAACAACTTGTCATTCCTATTCCTCTTATCGACTTTATCAAAGAACTAAATGTAGATCGTTTAATGGTCAATACAATAGCTGTTGGCGCTTCTTTAGCTCTTTTCTACGATCATCATGATATTTTGGAGCATATTATGCATGATACCTTTGGCAAAAAAGGTGATGAGATAGTAGCAACTAATATCAAAACGTCAAAGAAAGGATTTGATTTTGTTGATCATAACTTTGCAAATAAATTTACAAAAAAGTTCACTAAGGGAAAGCAAGAATCATTACTCATTTCAGGAGCAGAAGGGGTGGCTTTAGGGGCAATTCGTTCAGGGATGAAGTTTGCGGCTATCTATCCGATGACGCCGATTAATGGCATAATCACTAAAATTACCGAGCATGCACTTGATTACAGCATCGTCATCAAAGAGCCTGAAGATGAAATTTCGGGCATAAATATGGCAATTGGTGCTGGGTT
>DASZRR010000054.1:0-10352 GCA_035549055.1 Patescibacteria group bacterium
CTATTCCTCCAAAAATGCGGCTGTTTATCTGGTTAACAAACTTATTGACAACAAAATTTTGGCGAAGGATGACAAGGGTAAACTCCTTCCTGACAGACTCTTTCACATCCCTCATCTGGGGCTCATTCGGGCAGGATATCCGGCGCCAGTTGAGGGATCACTGGGAGACAGTATTGACTTTTATGAATATTTACTCGATATGCCGGGAGATATATTCTCACTCACTGTCAGAGGCGACTCGATGATAGATGAGGGCATCAATGATGGAGACATCGTCATCGTCGAGAAAGATGTCGTCCCGCGAAATGGCGATATTGTCGCAGCCAATGTCGACGGTGAGTGGACAGTCAAATACTTTCAACGCAAAAATGGGACCATTTATCTCGTCCCAGCCAACGCAACGTATCCTGTCATCCGACCTAGCGAAAGTCTCAGTATTGCTGGCGTGGTGGCAAGTGTCATCAGGAAATATCGTTAAATGATTAGTATGAAACTTCGGAGCTATGTCAGAAAAGATTAATGAGCAAGCGAGTGTCATTACTGTCTATGATCACCTTAAAGGAACAACACAACCCTGGCGTATCAAGTGGCGAGAACGAGTTTATCAAGTTTCAGAAATTGGTTACCACCACACTCGTGAGTCAGGTACTACTCTTTACCATATCTTCAGCCTTAGTGCTGGTAGTCTGTTTTTTCGTCTAAGTCTCAACACCCAAACTCTTGTCTGGCGGATTGAAGAAGTCGCAGATCGTGAAAGTAATTAGGTATAGGTTTGATAACTCATTATGGCGCAACGCATAATTCTCCATATCGACTTTGATTCTTTTTTTGCCAGTGTAGAGCAGCAATGTAATCCACATCTTCGCAATCATCCACTTGGTGTGACAGCTGCCAATGGCAGAACATGTATTATTGCTTCGAGTCGTGAAGCCAAGAAAATTGGCATTGGGACAGGGACACGTACTCCAGATGCACTGCGTATTTGTCCCACCATTCATCTCGTACCGGCTGATTGTAACAAATACTGGGAAGTGAGTAAGAAATTTATCGCTATCTGCAAAGATTTTTCTCCACTCATTGAGGTCTTTTCTTTGGACGAATTATTTATGGATGCGACTTATACCGCCCATCTTTATGGCGGTGTTGAGGGTTTGGTTACCAAAATCAAAACCAGGATTAGACAGGAAATTGGAGAGTACATTACTGTTTCAGTAGGTATTTCTTACAATAAGTTACTGGCAAAATTAGGTTCAGGATTGCGTAAGCCGAATGGCATAACTGTGATTAGTCCCCAACAACTAGAAGGGATTTATGCTGTGGCCAAGTTGCAAGACATTTGTGGTATTGGTCCTCGTATCGAGACGAGGCTTCAGTTCATGGGTATTTTTAGTCTTTTACAATTAAGACGTACTCCCAAGTCGCTTCTGCAGGGAGAGTTTTGGCAAGTTGAGGGGCAGTTCCTCTATGATGTCGGACAAGGTATAGATAGTCGTCCCGTGACTAGTTTCACTGAAGATCCAGGTGTCAAGTCAGTTGGACGTCAATACTGTTTGGCTCACAATGAGCACAATCAGACAGTTGTTTTGCAAAATATCTATGAATTGTATGAGGAGATAGGTATCAAGTTACGCCGTCTCAAGAAAAAAGCTCGCTGTGTGGGGCTGGGGATTTTTGGAGCTTACCAAGCGTACGGACATATCACTCAGCAGCACTTCATCGATAGTGGGCAGGACCTTTTTACTGCAGGCATGCAGGTGTTAAAAAGAAAATACGGAGGTCTGCCTCCTGGTTACGTTCGGCGTATTAATGTTTGGGCAGGATTGCTGGAAGATACCTCTCTTCTCCCCGGCCCTCTTCTGCCATTTGATCGAAAGAGAGAAAAAATAATCCAAATTGTCGACAACATCAATGACAGATTTGGTGATCACACCACCCGTAATGGCTTTTTGGCTAACGCCATCCAACTTACCACTGTCCCCAATGGCTGGATGGCAGACCGATTTGAGCGTAAAAAACTTGCTCTCAACACCCAGTAACAACAGGGATTGTACTTCACCTGTTGTTACTTGGCTACTAGGCTGTATGCCGGAACATTTTGGCTACCCACAGCACGACAACTGCTCCCAAAATGGCAACGAGGAGACTATAAAGATTGAATCCATTAACTCCTGATGCGCCAAAAAGGTTGAAAAGGAAGCCGCCAATAATAGCCCCAATTACCCCAAGCACGATGTTCATAATTGCTCCTTGCTGTGCATCAGTTCCCATCACCATTGAGGCCAGCCAACCAGCAACTCCCCCAAAAATGATCCAAAGAATAATATTCATTGCTTCACCTCCTTTCGTAATCTTACGTCCATACTAAGCTCAACTAATAAGAGGACAATAAAGAAGAGGTAAGACGAGTGTAAGAGCTACTCTTGATGGGTGCTGGTGTTGTGACAAATATAGTTGAGTTCTGAGAGTGTCTGCTTGCGTTCTTCCTGAGACAAACCAAGGGTATCCAAAAGTTGGGGTCGAGCAACAATATCTTTGCACATGATGACGTGATTAGCCAGTAAATGTGCTTTTTGATGTGAAGACAACGATGTGAGCATCGTAATTGGGTGGAGATTCTTTTGCTCAATGAGATCCCGCAGACTATTTCCTTCGGGGAAATTCCAACTGATAACTTTCATGCCAACACAGTCTGCATACATAGTCGCATCAGTTGTCGCTTTGGTATTCGTCACAAGCCATCCTTCATCAAGCTGGTATTTATCTTTGACATCGTCAAAGCGAGCCTTAACATAGAGAGCAACTTGTACCTCAGAACGCGTGCCAGAGTTGTTATGAAATTTTGCTTCGATCATGATATGTTTGTTCCCTTCTTGAGCCACTACGTCGACCTCATGCGTGACACACTTACCTTTAAGTAGCTGGCGAACATGTGTCGTATAGCCATGTGCTGTCAAGACATCAGCCACAAAATCCTCAAAAGGATAGCCTGTTGGCCCAAGGAGCATAATACTTTGCTTGAGGCTATAACGGGCTTTGCTGAAGGGCTCGTTGGAGTGAGAGAGGCTATCGAGGATCATGCCGTAGATGTCATAGGTGGGAATATTGTCATAAATTTTTGTTTTGATTTGTGTCAGGACATGATCCTCTAGCTCTGGGGAAACACCAGCGCGTTTAATTGAGTTACGGACCTTCTGTTCATTAAAAGGTTCTAGCGAACCATCTGCTTTGAGGACATTGGGCATAGTTCTATGATAGAAAATTTTGCCTGACAAACACAAGACTTAGATGCCTGTCGGTGCAGTGATCGATTTTTTGCGAAAAGCTATGACAACTCCATCATCAAAATATTTTACGTAGCGGGGATCATGTAAGAGAGCCTCTGCTTGTTTTTTATGGTCTGCCAAAGATGGATAGGCATTCGTTTCGTTCATATAAAAAATAATATAATCAGCGTCGTTCCAGCCATAAGGCATAGTGAAAAGAAATTTTCGTCTGGCTACATGAGAGCCGAGACTGTTACTTGTCGATACTGAATACTGAGGCAAAATAGCAGAGAGCACTTTATCAACTGCTGTTTTGTCCTGCATGGGTTTGGTAATCATATCTAAATTAGGGCTTTTGGCTCCGGGAAGCGGTCCAAGAAGATAGGCAGAAAAGATACCACTCACTGTTAGATATATCAGGAACACAATTTCAGGAATTTTGGGGAAGTGTTTTTTGATATAACTTAGGCCATAGATACTTGAGATAAAGATAAAAGGAGTAATAGCTGCGGTGTATTGGTAGTAGATTTGGTACAACTCTGCTTTGGTGCTCAGAAGATTTACTGCAAGATCAGGCCCTGCAAAAATGAGAAAAAAAGGTGAAAAAATACTCAGATACCCAAGAGGCATAAAAAGTGCATTCAAGTACATAAGTCGGGCCGGATCCACCAACAAGTTAAATGTGCTAAGAGGTGAAAAAACAAATGATCCGATCAAACTTGTCGGGCTATCTGTTGACTGTGTATTAGAATAATACGAGAGAGCGAAATGTTGCGAGCCAGCCGCCTGAGGAATTGCATGCCAGATCAAATAGTAAAACAAAGCAGCACCCACTATAAAAACAGCGCTCCCCCACACTCTCTTGTGGTGCCAGAAAAACATATAAATACCAAAAAGCGCGACGATTGCCCAAATCTCTTCTTTGGTCGTTGCTGCTAAAACGGCAAAAAAGCCAAACCAACTGTATTTTTTTTCAGACAGAAAATAAAAAGCTCCGAGTAGAAATGTGGTGGCAATTGTCACAGCATGGAAGTCAAAAATCACGCTTCGATCTAGACTAGGATTCAAAAGAAAAAGGACGGAGAGAATAAGAGCGATATTTTTATGTCGGGTTATTTTTTCGGCTAACTGATAGACAAAGAAAACTCCAGCACCTGTCAACATAACTTGCAGGATCAGTAGATTGCGTGGGTCTTGCCAGAGAGCATAGACTGGGACAAGAAGCGCGAGAAAAAAATCAGCATGAAAAGCAAGCCGTGAGACGATTGTCGTCCCATTGGGATTGGTAAACTCGAAAATATGTCCATGGAGACTATTCCAAACTGTCTGTTCCATATTTCCCAAGTCAAAGCGTCCAGTGTAGTAGTTCGTGTAGCGAAGAACACTAATCCAGGAGAAATAAAGGACAAAAGCAGTATAAAAAAGTAGCAAAAGTGTTTGGTGAGGATGACGACGAATCCAGGCTGAGAGTTGATTAAGTGGGCCTGATCTGATTTTATGCGCAAAGTATAACACCCCAAGTGTCAGTATCTCAGCGACAATCAGAACACCTCGAGCTGCCAAAGCAATAAAAGCAGCTAAGGACTGTGGCACTAGCGTTGCTAGTCCAAGTGTGATGATCCCTTCCCTTACTCCTAGTCCCGTTGGTGTGATAAAGGAGAGAAAGCCGATGAGCAAACTGAGCACAAAATAGCCTATAAATTCCCAAAGAAGGTTAGGATCGATATAGACGATGGCGGTGGCGCTTAAGAATGTCCCAAGACCATAGAGAAAAAAGGCAGCTGTCATCAAAAACCATACACTCATAATCTGCGTAAAAGGGAGTTGTGGCAAAAAATAACGTGTTATTTTATGGGCAAAACTCATTTTTCTGCTTATAAGCCGAGAACAAAAATAAAGTATTGTCCCCATCAGAACGAGGACAACAACAAGAGGCTGAACAAAAGGTGGCAGAGCAACCAGTCGGCTCAGCAGAGGAAGTGAAAAAAGCGCAAGAAAAAGTGATGACAGAAGTACCAATTCAGACTCTGTGAGAAAGGAAGCGGCAAGGTCAGATTTAGGTACTTTTTTGCGGGAAAAGTGGACTGAGACCCCAACAATTCCCCAGATATTGCCAGGAATATATCGTTTGATTTGCGCGTATGACCACTGAAAAAGCGATTCTCTCAGATCAAGACTATGGTTTTTATAGTTTAGAAGCGTGTACCAGATAAAACTGCGCAAAAGATAGTACCCCGCAAAACATAAAAGGGCGAGCAAGACAAAGGCTATGTTAACAGTTCTAAGACTTTGGTGAATCTGACTAAGGTGCGAGACAAATGACTTAACTAAGAAAAAAAGAGCAACTATCGAGAGAGGCCATCCCAAAAGGAAGGTTAAAAGCGATCTGATATTTTTATGCATGCTTGAGAATTAATGAGCAGAAGATGAGGCAGTAGACTGGCTGCCTTGATAAACAAATGTCCTGGTCAAAATTTTTTGTTCTCCAGTAACGATACTTTTGACTTTGAGTTGGAACTGAATTGTTCCTTGAGGAGGGTTGTAGAGAGCGATCGATTTGTCATCGAAATCTGAAAATTTACCCCCATTTATACTGTATGCCCAGACGACAGCGCAGTAATCTCCTTGTTGATAGTTGATATCTACTTGTACTGGATTATCCGTGACCGTCTCGTTATCCTCAGGAGAATCAATGCTAATTGGGCCAATCCCCTTCACGCACGCTTGAGGTGTAGGCGTCAAGGTAGTAGGTGTGGGAGTTGGGGACGTTTGAGAGCTATTGCCAGAGGACGAATTAGAAGGCGGGAAAGTAACGATAATGGGATGATCCTGTGAGACAACAGGGGTTGGGGTGGGTTGAGTTGTCTTGTTCGAGTTACGCAAGTTATTAAGATTTAGGATGATAACCGTTAATAAAACAGGCACTGTAAGGACAGCAGTAAAAAATTCTACATACTGCTTTTTGCCCGGCAAGCTACGGTATGAATACCTCGCTTTTCTGAAAAAACGTTTTATTGGTTCCATAAACTACTAAAAAAGAGAACAGGATGACTCTATTGTATACCATTCGCCAGAAGAGATGCAAAAACTACTGTTGAGAGGAAGAGACGATATAAATATTGCCTGTTTTGTCATCTGAAATAAAAAGATTACCATTTTCGTCAAAAGCGACATCAACAGGTCTGCCATGGACAGTATTTCCTGTCAGAAAACCACTCACTAAATCTGTTGAGCCTGTGATGGTATTCCCTGCAATATGAAGTAGTACGACTTTGTACCCAATAGGTATGGAGCGATTCCACGAGCCGTGATAGGCAACCACCAAATCATTTTGCCAGGAGTTATAAAAATTATCGGGAATAAAGGCAAGGCCCAAAGGGGCAGAATGAGCCGGAATTTGATAAATCGGAGGTATTGTCTTTTGACAAGAGTGAGTATGTTGAGGGTCAAAGCTATCATCATGAATTTTGTCGCCATAACAATAAGGCCAGCCGTAGTCGTCTCCACTATGAAGAATATTTATTTCATCAGGTGGAGTGTTATCGCCGAGATAGTCTCTGCCCATGCCTGTCGTCCAGATTTCCTTTGTCATCGGATTGACTGCCAGGAAAGGTGCATTGCGTTGCCCTTTGGCAAAAGTATGGAGATCCCCTCCATCAGCCTTGGCTGTGATCACTGTTCCGTTCAAAGGATTTTTCTCAACGCAGACATTGCAGTTGGAGCCTAAATTAAGATAGATTCTATTATCTGTTCCAAAAACAAGAGTGCGGGCAGTATGGTCTTGTGTTCCTGGATAGGTCATGACTGTCTTAAGATGTGACGTAGTCAAAGTCTTCTCATTCCAACTATAAAGTTCCAGGCTGTTTTTTTCAGCTACATACAACTGTCCGTTGTGGAAAGCCAGTCCATGTACGACGTCTCCGCCTGAGACAACGACTTTTTGGCTATCTGCTTGCCCATCATGATTGGCATCGGGGAGAGCAAGTACTCTGTTGTGTGATGGATCTGAGACGAGTAAGGTACCTGAGGGGCTAAACTGCAAATCACGGGCTGAGCCTAGTCCTGAGGCGAAAAGACCGATATGTAAATTTGAAGGAACGGTCAAAGGAAATGGCAAAGCTCCACCCCGTTCTGGCTTGTTGTTTGATGTCGGAGATTGAGTTTGGACAGTATGAAGAGTTAAATTCTGAGCGGGCAAAAAAAGACGTGTTGAGACGTAATACAATCCAACAGCAAGACAAATGAGAAGTAATACCACGCCTTCGGTTTTTTTATTCATAGCGAAGCGCTTCAATTGGTGAGAGTTTTGAGGCTCTCAAAGCAGGCGTTATGCCAAAAACTACACCCACAACCACTGAGAAGAAAAAAGCCAGCAAAACTGACCAGAGGGTTACCTCAGAAACAAAGAACTTCGCCAAAATATACGATACTGCTACGCCGAGTAGGATGCCGATCATCCCACCCGCTAGAGATAGCATGACTGCTTCTAGTAAGAATTGCTTGAGAATATCTAGTCTGCGGGCTCCCAATGCTTTACGCAAACCTATTTCTTTGGTCCGTTCAGTGACGGAAACCAACATGATATTCATCACACCAATTCCTCCCACGAGAAGTGAGATAGCTGCGATCCCCCCCAGAGCGACGGTAAGTACCCCTGTAATACTTGAGATCGTTGAAAGTGTCTGTTCCTGAGTCTGGAGCGTAAAATCGTCTTCGGTTAGTTTTTCCAAAAGTGTAGTCTTAGCACGCCTCTCAACGAGAGAAACCAATTCAGGTTTGAGCGCTGAAAGATAAATCGCATTGACATTCGTAACGCCAAATTGGCGTTGAGCGGCTTTGATAGGGATAATCACGACGTTATCCTGGTCAATCCCGAGCGTCGATCCTCTTTGCTCGGTGACTCCAATAACTGTGTATTTCCCGCCAGAAACCGAAATTTTTTGTCCGATGGGATTTTGACCATTAAATAAATTATCCACAACCGTTGGGCCAATGATTGCCACTTTGGCTCCAGATCGTTCTTGTGAGAGTGTAAAGAAGCTCCCCGAAGTCAAAGAGATTTTTATGATCGTATGGAAATTAGCCGTCGTGCCGGTTACGGTAGTGCCCTTGTCAGATTTGCTGTTGAATTTTACCAGAGATGTTTTTTGGATGACAGGACCAACCTCTGCTAAATTCTTGAGTCGCTGGGTCAAAATATCTGCCTCAGTTAGTGTCAGCTTGTTTGTGACTGCTCCACCTGCTGTACGTGAGCCACTAACACTTCCTGGAATTACAAAAATAAGATTGGACCCAAGACCTGAGACTTTATCAGTTATATATGACTGCAATCCCGTGCCAATTGAGACAAGAAGAATGACCGCAAAAACACCGATGATAATCCCAAGTGTCGTCAGCGCAGTACGAAGTTTGTTTGAGCGAAGTGAGTTAACAGAAAGCCTTAAAAGTTCTTTGGGGTTCATGCTGACAACCTCCCATCTTTGATGAATACAGCCCGTCGCGCCTGAGAAGCAATATCTTTTTCATGAGTAATCATAATAATAGTATTTCCTTGCTTGTTTAGTTCTTTGAGGATAGCCATGATGTCGGTACCGGATTTGGTATCAAGATTGCCTGTTGGTTCGTCTGCCAGAATGATAGCCGGTCTATTCATAAGCGCTCTTGCAATTGCTACACGTTGCTGCTGGCCTCCTGAGAGCTGGTTAGGCCTTTTATGCATCTGGCTTTCTAGTCCGACATCGGTCAAAAGCTTTTTGGCTCTTTCAGTTCTTTCTTCTTCGTCCACTCCACGATAGATAGCTGGCAAAACAACGTTTTCTAGGACTGAGATACGTTTGAGGAGGTTGAACGACTGGAAGACAAAACCAATTTCTTTGTTCCGAATGTCTGACTGCTGATCCTCACTCAGAGCTGTCACATCAGTGCCGTTGAGAACATAGGTGCCTGAAGTGGCCGTATCCAGCAGCCCCAAAATATTCAAAAGCGTTGACTTCCCCGATCCAGATGGACCCGTGATGGCCAAAAATTCGCCTTTATGAACAGTGAGGTTGACATTAAACAAAACTTTGGTCGTGATCTCATCTGAGAGATAATCTTTGCAGATGTTGGTTAATTTAATAGCAATTTGTGTTTTTTTCATGCAGACCTATTGATTTTTCAGCTTGGGGAAGGCTGCTTCAACATCATCTGGCGTCAATGCGACTTTGTCGCCAGGAGACAGTCCGCTGAGGACCTGGGCATCGGTGTCGCTTTGAATACCAAGCTTGACAGTTTTTCTGAGAAAGGTCTGTCCTGTCTTTACATAGACATGAGTTTCATCAATCAAACTTGAGAGAGGAATCGTCAACGTATGTAATGCGGAAGCAACGATGATATCGCCGTCACCATTCATACCGATGCGATACAGTTGGCCTGAGACTGGCAAATCACCTTCGACTGTATAGGCTGTCCCTCCAGTTGACGTAGTATGGCTGGCAAAGTCAATTGACTTCACAGTCGTCCTGATTGTCTTGTCGGGATAAGCATCAAGCGAGATGCTCATTGCTTGACCAACATGAACTTGTCCGATATCTGATTCATCAACGTCTTCCTTAAAAACCAACGAGTTCGGATCAGCAACAGTGAAAGTAGTGGTGGCGCCAACGTTTACGCCGGCTGTTTCTACATCTGCTCTTGTAACAATCCCGGCAATTGGTGTAGTAAGTGTTGATTGTTCCTGCGCGAGAGAATCAAGCTCGACTGAGTTGACTGCCTTATCCAAATCGTATTGATTGTCTTCAAGAATTCTCTTCATAGCATCAGTCAGTGCATTAGATGGCGTATGTCCGTTGTTGTCTTCAATCGTCTGATCAAAAGTATTACGCTCTTTAGAATAATCAATCAGCGCATTTTCTAAATTAACTTTGGCTGTTCGCTGGTCAAGCGTTGCGATCACCTCTCCTTTGTTGACGGTGTCCCCTTCTTTTACTCCAAGATAGGCCAATTTACCACCAGCGAGGAAGTTGAGGTTAACTGAGGAGAGAGAGTCTACCGTACCTGAAGCAGATACAGTCTGTGTGATGTCGTGTGGCTCAACTGTCTGAGTAGCTA
>DASZRR010000055.1:0-4122 GCA_035549055.1 Patescibacteria group bacterium
TTCTTTCCTTAAGATACTGTGTGTCTGCCAGAGTAAGAAAAAGCTTATGAGGAGTATCCAGGTTATTTTCCAAAAAGGTTTGCCTCGTATTTTGGGTAGAGCAGAAAGAAGGTTGGATGAGGCCGTACAGCACGCGATAAAGGTCGTAAAAACAAAAAGAGGGAAGTTACGTACAGCCATTAAGGCAATAAGTGTAAAGGTAAGAGAAAGAAGCCAGTCAATAATCCGACTTTTTCTTATGGTGAATAAAAGAGAAAGGAAAAGAATAATGATTGTTACTTCCAAATAAGGGAAAGTTGGCGTTGCAAAGCCTAAAGACTGGAGGAAAAAAGGTGATTGATTTTCTTCAATCGTATAGCCGTAGTTTTGGAATACTCGGAATGGATAGAGCGCACCGGTAAGAAAATGAGGGTTAATAAGCGTCATTCCCCCCATCGCGAGAAAAACAGCGCCCAGAGTTAGCGTATGACGATTACGAAGGTTCTTGCGCTTGAGGATTATCTCTTCGATAAGAAAAAGAGCCGTTACCAAAACACCAATAGGGAAATAGATATGCATATTTGTCCAGAGGAGCTCAAGCGGGATAAGCAAATAAATGAGACGAGTCGTGTGTTCTCGATTGCGATAAAGAATCGTAACGATCAGAGAGAGGAAAAAGAAGCTGAATAATTCAGGTCTGATATCGGTGCGCTCTGAAAGAATACGAAGATACATGATGGCTAAGGGGACGATGATAATAGGTGGAGAACTTTTAGTACCTCTTAGCTGTAGGAAAAACGCAGCTAGGATAATGAGGAGCGAGAGGGTAAAAAGACCAAGGGATCCTGTGGTGTGAAAGACTAGGTAAAAAACGACTTCAGAGCCCCAGTGGTGGTTAATAAAAGGGAACGCGGGATAGGTATAGGAGAAGAGATTGGTCGTCGGGACATGCAGAGTCTGGAGAATAATTTTCCCAGTCAGAACATGACGACCTAAGTCCTGATCAAATGCAGTTATATGGTGAAAGAACTCGACAAAAAGGAGGAGAAAAGGAGGAAGAATGTACCACCAGCGCTTAATCCAGGGCATACCTCATGATACGAAGCAATAACCACTTTGGCAATCTCTAGGCGTGTTGTTAACCAGACAGAGGTGATCTATGAGGAACTCAGTATTGGTTGGGAGGAACGATACTGGAGTGCTTCAGCGAGGTGTTCAGGCGCGATCTCCTCTTTCTCATCAAGATCGGCAATGGTGCGGGCGACGCGCAGCGTGCGATGATAGGCCCTGCCTGAGAGGTTAAGCTTGGTGACGGCCTGGTGCATCAAGGTTAGACACTCCGGCGAGAGAATACAGAATTCTTTAATTGTTTTATTCGTCAAGTCAGCGTTACAGCTGATACCAAGCTTGCGATAGCGGTTAGATTGTCTGTCACGGGCTTTTTGGACACGTTTTCTAATAGTCGCAGACGGCTCAGCTGTTGGGTCTTTGGCCTCAACGAGCTTTTCAATTTTGATAGCGGGGACTTCAAGGTGGAGATCAATACGATCAAGAAGCGGACCAGAGATTTTTTTCTGATATCTACTAATTGCGGCTGGATTACAAATACAGGTTTTGGCTGGATCTCCCAAAAAGCCGCAAGGACAAGGGTTTTGCGCGGCCACCAACATACATTTGGCAGGAAAGGAGACTTTGCTCTGGGCACGGGCGATATGGACATAGCCATCCTCGATGGGTTGCCGGAGCGTCTCCAAAACGCTGCGGGGAAATTCTGGAAATTCATCCAGGAATAATACTCCTCGATGAGCAAGGGTAATTTCTCCAGGACGAGGATTGCTGCTGCCACCAATCAATCCGACCAGAGAAGTCGTATGATGGGGAGAACGGAAAGGACGAGTTTTGAGAAGTCCTTTCTGGGGAAGCATACCGGCGATACTATAGATTTTGGTAACCTCAACTGCCTCCGAGAACGTGAGGCGAGGGAGGATAGAGGGGAGAGTCCGGGCAAGGAGAGTCTTCCCCGCCCCAGGCGGCCCCTTCAGCAAAATATTGTGTCCACCTGAGGCTGCAATCTCCAACGCACGCTTGGCTTGGAACTGTCCTTTAATATCCTGCATGTCAAACTCAAAGGCTATATCCTCATTATTTTCCATACTTGCTGTGGCAGGTAGGATTGCTTGCTCTTGACGAAGATGTTTGAAAAGAGCAAGGAGCGTAGCGACTGGATAGACACTGAGTCCCTCAACGACGAGAGCTTCTTGGGCATTTTCCTCCGGGAGATAGAGAGAGGAATAGTGGTTGTTTTGGGCTAAAAGCGCATGTGAGAGCGTTCCATTAACTGGGCGAATTCTTCCATCAAGTGCGAGCTCGCCTGTCAGCAAACTTTGTGAAAGGTCGACAGCTAATTGTCCTGAGGCAACAAGAATGCCGATGGCAATGGGAAGGTCGTAGGAAGGACCTTCTTTAGGTAAATCAGCGGGAGCAAGATTGACGGTGATTCTCCGGGCAGGAAAGTCTGCGCCTGAGTTGCGGATTGCCGAGCGAACGCGCTCTTTCGCTTCTTCAACTGCTTTGTCAGGCAGGCCGACGATAGTGAAGGTAGGCAAACCCTGTGAGGCGATATCTACTTCTACCTCAATAGGAACAGCATCAAGTCCAATGATTGCACTCGATGCTACCTTGGCAAGCATATCTTGATCATAGCATGGATGAGTTTGATGTAAAGAGGCGCTCAAGAGTACTTTTTGCTACAATACGGGAGATGAAATACTCGGACAAACAGCGAGAAATTTTTCAAGGCAAAAAAATTGCTATTGTAGGATTAGGCGTTGAGGGTTTGGCATCTGCTGAATTCCTGAAGCAGTTTCAGCCAACCTTGGCATTTTTTGATCAGAAAGAAGCTTCAGAGTTGGATGCTGAGAATGTGAATAAGGCCCAATCCTTAGGCAAAGTTGTTACAGGGCAAGATGCGTTTGCGCACGTTTTAGGATTTGATCTCATTTTGCGCAGTCCTGGGATCAAAAAAGAAGAGGAGTTTTTAGTCAAAGCTCAGGAAAAAGGCGCAGTTGTGACGTCGCAGACGAAATTGTTTTTTGATTTTTGTCCTTGCTACATTATCGGTGTTACTGGTACCAAAGGTAAAGGCACGACCGCCACGCTCATCCATAAGATGTTACAAGAGTCAGGGCGTGATACGTATCTGGGGGGTAATATTGGCGTGCCGCCATTTAGTTTTTTGGACAAGCTCACTGAGAGTTCTATTGTTGTTTTGGAATTATCATCTTTTCAACTTGCTGACGTGACCAAGAGTCCCCATATTGCGGTTATGCTCATGGTCGTACCTGAGCATTTAGACTACCATGGACATGAAGCTGCCTATGTCGATGCCAAACGCAATATCCTTAGATTCCAGACCCAAGATGATATCGCGATTCTCAATCGTGATTATATTGCCAGTAACGAATCAGACATCTATACTCAGGGGCAGATTTTTTGGGTGACAAGGGAGAGGGCGAGTATAGACCAAGGGTGTTATATCAAAGATGGAGCAATCTGGATGAGCATGCGCGGGAGTGAATGGAAAATTATCGATACTGATAAAATTGCACTGCCTGGAAAACACAATTGGGAGAATGCCTCATCTGCTGCTCTGGCTGCTACCCTTTCCGGCGCGGACAAAGAAGCAGTCGTAAAGGTTTTGCAGTCGTTTACAGGCTTACCGCATCGTATTGAGTTAGTTCGCGAGGTCAAGGGTGTAAGATATTATGATGATTCGATTGCGACCAACCCAGAAAGCGCGATTGCTGCCATTGAGTCGTTTGAGAGTCCTAAGATACTTATCCTCGGGGGTGTGACTGAGGGGAGTAGTTTTGAACAACTTGGTGAGATTATTGCCAAAGAGTCAACGATTAAAGCAATCATTGGTATTGGCAAGGAGTGGCCGACGATTAAAGCTGCCATTGAAAAGAATAAGCCATTTGAACATTTACTCTTTATTGAAGGCGCGACGACAATGCAGCAAGTGGTTCAGGCTGCCAGCAAAGTAGCAGAATCCGGCGACGTTGTTCTGCTTTCGCCTGCGTGTAAAAGTTTTGACATGTTCAAAAATTACAAAGAGCGGGGAGATAAGTTCAAAAAAGAGGT
>DASZRR010000056.1:0-5940 GCA_035549055.1 Patescibacteria group bacterium
CTTCTGCGTATTGCCCAGTCCATCCTGTTTTATATGTTATATCTATATTGCAACTTAATTCGGCAGAAAGTAGGAAACGATAGTTACTACCATAATTTTCATCAACGTCTATGCGAAGATTTCTTTGCCTTCCTTTAGCTACTACACTGAGATCACTTGGCATTGGAGCCTTATCACAAAAACTCTTAATAACAGAAGAGTAAGCAGAAAAATCGCTTCCTCCCTTTATTGATAATGCAGTAATTATAGCGGTTCTTATACAATCGCTCACGTTATAAAATTTTACTTGAAGCATATTTTCGTTCACTTTACCTTCAGAGAAATCTCCAGAAATACGCACCTTTGGTAAGCTTCCCAAATCACTATACACGTAATCTATCAAATGTCTTCCATGGCGGTAACGATTATCATCAAGTGCTTTCTCCCACTTTAGTCTCTCAGCAGTAAATGAATTTTCCACAACAGACAAAAAAATGGATATTATAACTGGTAACTTTATGATGCTTGATAGTTTCATGGTACTTTACCTCCATAAAATTAAGTTTAAAATTTATTTAAAAGCCAGATAGCAAGGACAATTTAATGGAAAGCCGCCATTAAAGCAACAGATGGAAATAGAATTAGTGTCGCATAACCTTTTTTCATGATCGTACGATGAAAGGGGAAGAAAAATTCCCCATTTTACCACCTCTTATGAAAAACACAAAGATATCGTAAATGATTGGTAGACGATACAGTGAAAAAACAAAAATCATCCAAAATCCATAATGGCGCACTAATGCGATATATCGCTTGTGCTAGCCTAGTCGGCGACTGGGTGCAACCAGATAAGAAGAATATAATCTTAAAGATATGATCAATTCCACAGATTTAAATCAGAAGATTATTTGCGAAATATATTATACCAGTGCGTCATAATGAAATTTGTAAGATGATCACTTTTCCATGTATACAGTGTAAAGATTTACCTACTATTTCTATCAAAAATTAAAGGCTATTTTTGATGTCTACCTCTTCTCCTAAAACGGTCGTATATTTTCTTGTTTCAGTGATCAACCAAGATCTCAACAAAAATCGTAAAGAAATTTTACAATTGGCGCATAGGAAAAAATCTAGCCATTATGGTACGACACCAGCCAATCTTAATAGAAGTAAGCGTGGATGGTTGGCATGGGTGAAACCGTGTCAGTTGAAAATAGAAATTGGCTAGGGAAAATTGAATCTCCCTAATCTGATACCCATCAAAAATTTTGGAGGTGGAGTTATCTAAGAATTTAAAAAAGATTCGATCATTCACTATGAAAATTTTTTTCAAGTGTGCACTTGTGCGTCACGCACTGCGAACCATTCGCAGCACTTTTTATCGTATAACAATATCTCTGAAAAAGTCAACTCTTGAACGTACGGCAAAACGTACTATATAATGAGTTATAGAATTCTGGAGAGATCAATATGAATGTAATAACTGTAAGTCAAGCAAGATCAAATCTTTATCGTCTTGTTGATGATACAAATACTAATCATGAACCAACTTTTATCAAAGGTAAAAGAAATAACGCAATTTTAGTATGTGAAGCGGATTGGCGCTCTATTCAAGAAACGATTTATCTTTTCTCTATTCCAGGAATGGCTGAATCTATTATTGAAGGAGAAAAAATACCAATTGAAGAATGCGTTGAGGAGATTGAATTCTGGCCTGGAAAATAGTTTTTACTCCACAAGCTGTTAAGGATTCTAAAAAGATAACCTCACCAGCTCTAAAAAGTAAGGTAAAATTCTTATTAGATACCATAGAAGAGAACCCTTACAAAAACCCTCCTGCTTACGAAAAGCTCAGTGGAAACCTTTCTCCTTTCCTATCTCGTCGTATTAACTTACAGCATCGCCTTGTTTACGAAGTCATTAAAGAACAAGGGATTGTAAAGGTCATCCGTATGTGGACTCACTACGAATAAAAAAGAAGCCAAGTCTATTGACCTGGCTTAAGAGCAACTGATTTAGAATTAGAGATTTGTTGTGCGTTTTTTTCAGGCTAATCCGTGTTATCGGAAACGAGCATTTGAGAGAAGACAATGAATATTTAGATCGGTATTAGAGAAGCTGCCGCTAAACCCTAATTTAAGAGGAGGGGGTGGCGATCTCCCTCCTTTAATCTTGCTACCTTTTTGCTTTACTAGAAAAGCAGGAATTGTGGTTATTGCCACAACCCTCCCTTTCAGAAAATCTAGTAAACAGATATAATACTCATTCTTCTTCTAATCCTTCTAACATTTTCATATATTCTTTTATAGATTTTTTTACAAAACCTTTCCAACGACTTTTTCTAACTTTATCCGAGCTAGCGTTAAATAATGAACCAATGTTTTGTTTTACACGTCCCTTCTTGTAATACTCTTTGTATCCAGCCCATTTTAGGATAAGTTCATCAAAATTAGGAACTCTTTTTTCTATAAAATCTGCTCTTAATCTTCTCAGATGTAAAAGCTGATCTTCTGATGACAATTTAAGAAGAATATCTTCAGCATTTTCACTTTCGTATAATTTCGTACCAAGTATTTTCTCGTTTATGCTATCTACCACTATCTCAGGACTGCCTTCAGGTCTTGCAACTGAACTACTAGGATTATCTATTTTAGGAGTAGCTGGTGCTGTGGTGGTGCCATCTTCATCAGCATCGCTTGGTTTTGATTGTATTTCCAGCTTTTTTGACTCCTTTGATTCCTTTACGTCTATAGTCACCTCATGAGTATTTAGACTAGTTTCCTTTTCAGGGCTTGCAGTAGCTGGTATTCTTTCATCTTCACTAGTATCTTCTCGTCTCGAATTCGCTTCTAGGAATGTAAATAGTACGGTAAGTCCGCCAGTGACAGTTGCAGCTATACGTATTCCGCTTGAATCTGTTGATGAAGAATTTGATAAGCCAATAAGAAAAGTAGATGATGCAGCACTTGCAACTGATAACCATCTGTAGAATGGTGTCATGCAGTTGCAACATCCATCTACATGTGCTTCAGTATTTTGCCCTAAATCACGCCAACGTTGTTCGATTTGAGTAGCTCTTATATTCTTTGCTTTAGTGCGTTTTCTTTTTGGTGCTGGACTAGAATGGCTTGTGTCTGACATAGATTGATAGTTGGTCTCTTTTGTTACTAATAATTTTTCATTAAGATCAGTCCTATCATCATCCGTTGCAAAAGCTGCAAATAACATGGAAAGAGAATATAGCGCAATGAGAGACTTCCTCTTTTTTATTCTTTTAATCATGAATTCATCCTCATCTTTTTTATTTCATTAGCTCACTACTTATAATAGAATTTTAGATAGTTTTCAATAAAATTGACCCATTCCATTTTAGAATCTGCTGACTACTTAAATTTCCATAAAAAAACACCGAGACAAATAAAGGGTCAATATCACTTCCACCCTATTATTTTCTTTAGGAACCAACCACCCCAACTTTTGCCGAAATTACTAATACAATCGCATATATTTTTTTTCTGTTGGGTTGAGTTCTGTTGGGGTAAGTAAGGAGAACTAAAGCTCGTCGTCATCGTCAAGAATGATGAATCCTGTTTTTTTTCTTCTTTTTTACCCTTATCTGCATATTCTATTGTTTTAAAAAGATAATTATCATCATAATATGCCTGATCATATGCGCGCTCTCCAAATGCAAAAATCATAGAATCATGAATCCCTAATACTCTATAACTATTTCCTTGTTTGTTGAGAAATCGATAATAACCATCACCCTGGCTCTCACGAATAAAAGTTCTATGTTTTTTGAACGTCTCATCATTGGGCTCCAGAGTAACCAGCTTATTAGGTTGAACAAATTGACGCGCAAGCGGGATATTTAAGAGTTTTATTTTCTTTCCAATAGCCTGAATTCTATAGCTCTTTGCTCCCTCTACAATAAATTTAAAGCGAAAATCACGTAAATTTATATCGTCTGTAAGAGGGATAGCACGTAGGTCATAAGGAGATACAATCTGCTTATTTTTACTTATTATGTGATATTCTTTTTCTGTATCGATAGCAACACTTGGAGACTCTAAAGAACATGCTACTAAGAAAATTGAAAATATTTTTGTAAAATACAGATTTTTCATAAGAAATCTTCTCCTGTTTTTGTCAATTAAATTAATTTTAATAATGAAAAATAAGTTATAAAGCAATTTGCAAACTGCCGCTTGCGACGAAGTGGCGTGATTTAGATCAGGGAAATCTTAGTGGCGCTAACAACGCGCAAGCGCAAATAGCGCATTAATGCACCATTATGGATTTTGGATGATTTTTTGATCTTTTATGCATGCCTCTCTATCTATTTTTGGACAACTTTCCAGTTCGTTGATGAGGTGAAGGGGGAAAATTTTCCCCCCTTCTTCATTAAACAAATTTTATTTCTTCTCCACTAACTCACGGAGTTCAAACCCATGTTCCTTACAATATTCTTGACACCAGTTCCTTTTTAATGGCTCTACATCAAGCTTGAAATTTGACAAGATTTGGATGAAATTTTCTCCGTCTCCTTTCAGTATCTCAATCAATCCCATTTCTTTTTGAATTGCTTCTTTCTCCTTAGAGGTAAAAAAATCTCGAGCCAATTGTGGAGTGCGGTAATAAAGAGAAGAAAGCGTTTCATAGCGGCGCCGCGTAAAAAGCCACCCTATTTCTCCTGTTTTCGATGCTTTCCGTCTCTCGATCCTATTGAGATAGTCACAAGCTTGCTCATAGTCTTTAAGTATCTTAGCTTCTCCGTTAGTTGAGCTAATCTTAATCATTGTCATTTTGATAGTTCCTCTTCCTTAAATGTTTCATGCATTCTAAAAACCAGTTACACTTAAGGCTTGTGCCTGTTTTACAAGAATCTGTGATTTGATCCTTGGTTCTTGAATGCAGTGCATTCTTGTGGCGATATGGAGGATTTGATTGAAACTAAAACCTTCCTAACGCCACGCTAATAAAAAAGGACAGAAATTATCTGTCCCATTCCATGTTTAACGTTAGAAAAGAATATATACGGCCTTTCAGCCGTTTAAGGATGAACTTGAAGAATAGCCCGACCTGGGCTAGTTTTATTTCAGCCATGATTCAACCTCTGCGTTGAGTTGTGGTTAGTGGCGCATGGGTTTTGACGAACCTGTGCGTCACGCTTAATGAGATTTAGATTTGAAAGACCGGCCTCCTTACCTTAAATCTCTCTTTCATGATAACAACATTAGAAAAAAAATTTCAAGATAAAAACGTTGAAAAAAATGATAAAAATACTATAATGTATTATATGCATTACATTTTGATAAGGTTAAGAAAATGACATATTCGATTCGATTACCACATGAAATAGAGGAACGTCTTGAAAAATTATCAGCCCAGACTGGTAGGAATAAGGCGTTCTATGTTAAAGAAGCAATTATTGAGCACCTCGATGATATTGAAGACGTTTATCTAGCTGAGAAACGTCTAGGACGTATTCGATCTGGACGGACACAGACAATCCAACTTCAAGAAGTTATGAAACGATATGGCATGGATAATTGAGTTCGATCCTTCAGCAGAAAAAGAGCTAGACAAACTTGATTCTCAGCAAGCTAAACGTATTTTGAAATTTTTGTTTGATCGTGTTTCCCATCTGGACGATCCGAGAAGTATAGGAGAAGCTTTAAAGGGTTCTAAATTTAATACCCTCTGGAAATATCGTGTTGGTGATTATCGTATCATTACCAGCATTGAGGACAACATCGCACGAATTCTTGTTGTCAGGATAGGTGATCGTAAGGAAGTTTATCGTTAATTTAGTTCGTAGTCTAAAGCCCCTTAAAGTGGGCTTTAGAGCAACTGATTTAGAATCTGATCTGTATCTCAATAACTACAATTAAACGTTATCACCAAAGCCAACCACCCATAGATAATTTGGCGTTAGACTCCTTACCAAAGTACAAC
>DASZRR010000057.1:0-5905 GCA_035549055.1 Patescibacteria group bacterium
ATGGATCTATGAGGGACGCAAAATCCGCGAGCGACTCCGTCAACAAGGTAAATTAGCCTAAACAGCAGACCTCATATGATCACGGATGGCTTCACGCTGCCAAAATACATACATAAATGCCACCACAGAAAGCAAAGCACAGGTGATATACGGCAGCGAGACGCCCATACCATACAGCCACGCAGCCATGATCGGACCAATAATGCGCGTGATGGACTGGAGCGACTGACTCGCGCCTTGGACCCTTCCCTGCTGTTTGGGACCGGCACTCCGCGAGATCAAACCGCCCAAAGCAGGCTCGAGTAACCCACTCCCAAAAGCAAAAATGATCACACTAATATAGGCAAAGGCTGTCGTCGGGTGAAGAGGCAGGATCGCGTTGCCTAGATAAGCAATCCCTGTCACAATCAAGCCGAGCAAAACTAACTTCAATTCGCCAAGTTTTGGGATCAATTTAGTTGAGAGAAAGCCCTGCGTGATGATATCGACAATTCCAATGACCAAAAAGAAAACTCCGATATTGGCAGGCGTCCAATGCAAAATATCTTTGGAGAAGACGCCGCCAATCCCCTGTAACTGCGCGAATGGTAAGTAATAGAAAAAGCCTATAAAAAGCATCGTCCGAATCAGTCCATTGGAGAGGACGCTTATCAACTGGCCAAAAGGATTGAGGTGGTGAAGTGAAAAATCACTGAGACGATGTTCAGGCGAGAGACTTTCAGGCAGGACAAAATAGCCAAAAAGCATATTGAGGATAGTTACCACGGCTGCCAGATAAAAAGGCGCTGAGAGGCTAATGAGTGAGGTCAGTCCGCCAATCGTCGGCCCGATCATAAAGCCCACTCCGACCAGTGCTCCGATAAAACCAAACATTTTGCCCCGTTCCTCAGGCTTGGTGACATCTCCTATATAGGCAAAAATCGTCCCGATGTCTCCTCCTGTCAGACCGTCAATGATCCGCCCCAAAAACAGAACAGACAACGATCCGCCGATACCAAAAAGGATATAGCCGATGGCAGAGCCCAGAAGACAGATAAGAAGAATTGGGCGGCGGCCAAATCTGTCACTCAATGCCCCAAGACCTGGCGCTGCGAAGAACTGACAGACTGAGTAAATTGAGGTCAGCAAGCCAATATTGAAAGCCACCTGCGCATTACTTGCTCCCGGCATGTATTTCTGCACAATGAAAGGGATCTCAGGGATGATGATGCCAATCCCGATCACAGCCAAGAAGACAGAAATCATGATAAAAATAAAACTTTTGTTCTTGAGCAAATCTTTCACAGAATTTTATTCTAAGATAAATTTCAAAGGGAGTAAATGAGGACTATTTTTTCTTCACGCCGATCTTGGATTTGATGAGGAAAATAAGTACAAGACAGTTGAGAAAAAGATATTCAGCAAAACCTGCATGGGCAAAATCCCATGTCTTAATTGTCAAAAGCAATAACCCATCGCCAACTGCATTCAGAGAATACGCTGAAGCGCTCTCTGACTGAGGATCAGTATAGGACTTAACAAATGTCGGAAATGACGCCAGTAGATCAGCTAGGATACTAAAAAAAATTGCTATGTTACCCTCTTTGGTTACTCCCCATGCAATAAGACCAACAATTGATAATGCTCCGCAGGCGAGATCAAAACGTGTGAGTGCCCAGTGAGCCTTTTTATTGAGAAATGAAGCACAAAAAACAAGAAAAGGAAGAAATGCTACTACAAATGTGAGTAAGGCAATAATACCTACCCCCTGGCTAATTTGGGCAAAAAATGCAATAAATGCTGACAAGGACCACAAGAACCAAGTAACTCTATTTGGTTGCACTTCGCCCTTCAGAGTTTCAATAAGATATTTTACTCCACCTGAGGCAGTTATAGCTATTCCGATATAGACAAAATACTCAGGCAACATGAGCTCAGTATAGCAGATGAGTGAAGAAAGGATATTTTGTGGGGTAGCCCGTCCCGTCGCGGGAGTGCCCTTTTTCGTGGCTATTTATCCAAATCGTAAAAGGCAAATCCTGAGGAGGGGGGCAAGAATTCATCAGCATCTTCTGGCTCTTCTCCCCGACCTAGTACGAGCAGCTCAGCAACTTCACCCACCTGAAAACGATTATCATCCGGAATTCCGTCAAAGATACTTTGGACATCTTGTGGCAGCCCTTGGTACTCGCCTCCTTGTACGATACGGAAAGCTTCCCTTATCATACCAATTCCACCTTGGATTAAATGCGCACGCGAGATGCCCGTCCAGATACTCCCTTTTTGTCTCAAAGTCGTAAGTCTTTCTGCTAAATCATCGACATTCCACTGAACGAAATCATCATTTGCATATGCAGCTTCTGCCTCAGCGAGTTCAAACTCATCTAGCTCATCAGCCTCCAAATCAGTTGATATAAATTCTGCATTGATACCTTGGAGCAAATCATAGTGGACCGTCGGCTCAATACGATCTGCCACAAAAGTACTCGCCATGGCTGCCTCAGGATCATTTCGCAGGGCAATTCCTTCTTCAACCCCTGCCCAAACCTCAGACGGACTAAATCCATCTGCTATGTCATACCAATGCAACACTGCTTCTCTATATCGAATTCTCCTTTTTGGATTTGCCATATCAACTTCCACAGGAAGTAGAGTATCTGACGATTCAAGCCAAACACTCCCAGTGCTATCAAAATTGAACTCTATATCGGATAATTCTCCTTCTCCATCTGGTATATAGGCTACTCTACCGATCTGGTAAGAGGATCCATCCGCTTCAGGATATATTTCACTTATCACCTCTACGTTGTGATCTCCCAAAGGAAATACTTCTGCATAGGTAGTCACTCCGTCTACCTCTACAGGAGCTGTGCCAAATTCTCCATGAAGCCGATTAATCCTGTTAAGCATCTCAAGTGGATCAGGCTCTCTCTCCAGAGCACCTCCCGCAGGGGTAACTTCATAACGATCAATTGTTGTAAATGCAGGTCTATCATGAGGTGAGGCAGACGAAGCAGGAGGCAGAATCCGTTCTGGCCGTCTGAGGAGCAACGCTCCAGTACCCAGTGCTTTGAGGTGAGCTCGACGAGACATTTCAAATTCCATACCCGGAGTATAGCAAAGTCTTATACCTCGTCATAGCTCAGTTTCACCAAAAAAGGACTCTGCAGAGTCCTTTTTCGTCAACAAAAGGAAATATCAAAGAATATTTCCTGAATTACCGGTAATGGAATTAGTCCATGTACCGTGTTTACCTGCTTTGTAGGTCCAACCCCACCAAGCGTAATCAAAACCACTAAGATTAGTAAAGTATTGATTTTGCCAATCAACACGCCTTGGACAATAACCACTAATAGTACATTGATAATCAACAACTCCAACGTTTCCATGAGTTTTCCAGGTTGGACTGTAAGTAGCACTAAATTGAGTCGTTCGGTAGCCACCGCTCATATCAGCCTTAAAATTGCCGCTGATCGTTCCAGCACCCCCTGGGCCTGTTTGGTTTTGGACTGTAGTACTAGTTCCATTGTCGATGACATTGGCGCAGTAATTACTTCCACCCAAATTCCACACTTTGATCTCTCGAGTGAAATTATCAAATGCCCAATAGTTACCTGCTTGACCTGAGTCTGAGTCATTTTTGATATGCTCGACCACATCAATCATGGGAGCACCCTTTGCCTCACAGGCTTTTTTATTGACCTCTTGATGAGGCTTGATCTTTTTGGACTTAGCGTGTCCATCTGTGGTCGACCAAGTAAAGGTAGATCCATCACTCGCTGTCGCAGTTCCTGACATCGTACCGTCATTAGCAATCGTTCCCGTGTTCGTCGTAACTGTATAACCATTCAGATTGTTGTTATAAACGAGCTGAAACGAAACAGTATTCGCATTAACAGTACCTGTCATATCCCAACTATACGATGCGTCGGGAATATAATTTCCATTTCCACTGAATGCACCAGTATCAAAGTTTTCTGTTGAAACAGTCATTGTGTGAGGATAATCACCTGAACAAACTGTGTCACAATGAAAGTTTACTGTATACGTTCCCACCAGATTCCAAATCGTGGTGTCGCCTGCATCCGCAAATGCTGGGATGGCGAAAGCTGAAAGCGCTAAGAAGGCTGCAAGAGAGAGAGCGAGTTTGTGTATAAATTTCATTTATATCACCTCCTCTCTATACATCATCTTCATGTATGACACATCCCAAAAATATTGTCAACTCAGTAATAATGCTAATTTCGTTTTTTTTTGTTGGAAAGAATATGGGCTACCACGAAAAACCCCCGAGCTGTTGGGCACCGGGGGATTTCCGCACGACTACGTGATTGTTTTAGTTTTCGGGGCGCGGGTCCTTACAGGATATGGACTGCTCCGGCACATGCCAACATGACCAGCTGTGCTGAATCAGCGTTTTGGTCCTGGAGTCATAGTGGCACCCGATCAGAGGATCAGAATCTGGATCGGCCCCGCGAGGTGGACGAGGGAATCGTTTTTGCAGGGCAGCGAGATCCCCTCCTGTCCAAACGATCTGGATGACAGGTTCTTCTCCGTCTCGAACAGTCCGTCGAACGACCCGGTAGATGGGGGGGATAGCCAGCATCATGGCCACCCGCCAGTAGTCTTCCTCATAGCACCAAAATTGTGCTCGGTAACCGCGATCGGTGATCATCGATCTGAAGATGATACGATCTGACACTTGCGGCACCCTCAGGGGAAACTCGCCGGTCGACTCCACGTACAAAAACGTCCTCCCGCCTGGCTTGACGAGCCTTCCTTCGTTCATGTGGAAGAAGACTTGCCCGAGGCGAGAATCATCGGGCTTGAGGAACCCAAATCTCCGTTCGTTCCGGAACTCCTCAACAGTGCCGGATTTGACATGAGGATTGGACATCACTGAGCCTCCTACGCTACTCGAGCCACCTAACACACTAGGCAGCTTCTTACTGCGAGAAAATCACCTTCTCTCACTAAGAAACTGCCTAAGTAAAACAATCTCTGTAAATGTGCGGATAAAAATTATTAAGACCGAGGAGTGACAGAATGTACCTATCAGACTCAATTCTTAATTGGAGGGAGTATATCAAACCGGAAATTGAGAGGCAAATTACTCAATTGACACCGACTCAAAACCTTTCTACAATACTTGAGTCTGCCCACGATTTATGGTAGCGACAGAAAGAAATCTCAACGGCCAACCTAATCCTCCCCACACTCCCGATGCTCCTGTTTCTCCATCGACACCCGACTCCCCACTCAGCTCAACTGCCAACGGTTCCCATCCCGATTCGACTTACCCACACATTCCTACATCCGCTGACGATGACCCCGCTAAAAGTCCTTACGCCAAGTTCTCTGATGCCGAAGTCCTCCAGCTAATAATGCCTGGAGAAGTTGTCACACTTCCCAGACGCATTAGCATAACATCTATCGTACCTGAAGATGTCATCGTTGATGAAGACAATGTCAAAAGAATATCCAAATCTCTCAAAGGAGAACTAGGACAGCTGAGTCGCCTTTCAGTGAGAGCTCGCATTGACGAAGAGACAGGGGAAGTTGTCTATGACATCATTGACGGATTTCATAGACATTCCGCTATGCAAGCAAATGGAGCCGAATTCGCTGATGCTGATGTCCGTTATGGAATGACTGACAAGCAAGTTTATGATGCTCGCGTTGATGCTACAACAAGCAAAGCAGTTGCTTCCTCACGCCAGATTCTCTGGGCAGAAAGAAGTTGGGCGGAGACGAAATGGGGCCAGCAAGGAATCCCCTTGCAACAAGCTGCTGCTGCTGCAATGAATGATAGTAAACGTATTAGATACCACTCAGATATGTCTCTGGCAGAAGTTGAAGAGATGAAAGCAGCTATCAGAGCAGAATTTGCAAATTGGAAAGTAACTCCTCAAGTTTTCTATGATAA
>DASZRR010000058.1:0-7053 GCA_035549055.1 Patescibacteria group bacterium
GTTCTTCTTGCGTGTTGACACCTCGCCAAAGAAGCTGGCCTCCACGAATTGCTTGAACTTTTTCCCCAGCTTGCAGAGCAATATCAACAAGATCAGTCAAATAATATTCCCCCGAAACAACATTCTTCTCAATACGATCGAGGTACCGGCTGAGAAAGTCTTTTTGAAAAATAAAGCAACCAGGATTGATCTCGGTGATCTTTTTCTGCTCCTCTGTCGCATTTTTTTCCTCAACAATTGCCTGGACATGACCATTTGCGTCCCGAACAATTCTGCCGAGGCCGAACGGATTCTGCTGCTCAATTGTCAAAAAAGTTAGCGCAGCCTGATTTTGATAATGTTTGGCAATCAACTCAGATATGATCTTGCTGTTATTGGCACTATACAAAACCGCATCATCTCCATACACCACCATGACATCCGTTATTTCAGGACGCAGGCTCGTCAAAGCTACACCAACCGCATGTCCTGTACCCAGTTGCTCAGATTGCTCAGCAAAGGTGAGGCGATGCTCGGTTAGGACTTGCTGCACCGACTCCTTGGCATGTCCCACCACAACGACTATCTGTTCCACAAAAATTGCTTCCATGAATTCAACGATATGCTTAATCATGGGCTTTCGCGCCAAAGGAGAAATCACTTTATTGGTGGAGTCACCTCCTTGCATACGCTTTCCCTTGCCGGCTGCAAGGATAATAGCAGCTAGATGATGAGAGTTATTCATTGACGCGTTTAATGTTGGCTCCGAGTAGATGAAGGCGTTCTTCAAAAGATTCATAACCCCGATCGATCAGACTCACGCCATGGATCACCGTCGCCCCCTTTGCGGCGAGCGCAGCAAGGACCAAAGACGCTCCAGCGCGCAAATCTGAAATCTGGACGACTGCATCGTGAAGAGGAGATGGTCCGGTGATGGCAATTGCATGCGGCATACCTTCATTTTCTTTTGGATCAAAGTTATAGACTTCTTGCGGATTGGCAACTTCAGGATGAATGAAAGTAATTTTGGCTCCCATTTTCCTCAGCTCACTGACATAGCCAAAACGATTTGAGAAAACAGTTTCATGCACTGTTGACTCACCTTCTGCCTGCGTCATCAAAACTGCCCAAGGAGCTTGCCAGTCAGTCATAAAGCCTGGATAAATTGCAGTTGTGACCGAGGCTGCTTGCAGTGGCTTTTGGTAGAAAAATCGGATTCCATCATTTTTGACCTCATACCCGGCGCCTATCTCATCTAATTTCATAAGAAAAGCTTGAAGGACATCTTCTTTGGCTCCCTGAACCAAAACATCCCCTTTTGTGATAAAGGCAGCAATGGCGAAAGTCACGATTTCGTTACGATCAGGCCGGATCGTGCAGGTAGCTGCGTGTAATTTAGTTACTCCCTCAATCTCAATAGTGCGTTTGTCAGTTCTTTTAATCTTGGCCCCCATTGCATTGAGCAACTCAATCAACTCGTCAATTTCTGGCTCCTCAGCCGCATTCTCAAGAATTGTTTTGCCTGTGGCCAGAACCGCAGCGATGATTAGTGTCTCTGTCCCTGTGTGCGTGTTTTTCTCAAAACGATACGTTACTCCATGAAGACCATGAGCTGTAGCGTGAAAGTAGCCATCTTCACTCATGTAATCAATATCAGCTCCCATCTGAATAAGTCCTTCCACTGTCCTGTCGATAGGACGCGCCCCAATACGGCAACCTCCTGGATTAGGAATAACTGCTTGCTGAGTACGGATAAGAAGAGGTGCCAAAAACATCGAAGAAGTCCGGATATGGGATGCTTGATCAAGACTAATAGTACTATGGGCAAATTGTTTGACTTGTACTTTGAGCTCATGATCTGAGATAGTCACTGTCCCCCCCAACTCTCTGATGATATCAATCATGACTGAGATATCAGAGATAAGCGGCGCATTTTTGATGACAACTTCCTCATCTGTCAGACAGGCTGCTACGAGAGCCTTGAGGGCCACATTTTTTGCACCCGAGACACTCACAGTCCCTGAGAGCTTTGTTCCGCCTTGGACGATGTATTTTTCCATCTAGCTATTATACCGCCCTTTCTGACGTATGTAAAATAAAGCTTACTCACAATTCGAATTTATGGAGGAAGATAATTGAGTCGAATTAGCCAAGTGCGACGTACTCCCACAGGTAAAATCAACCTCACGAGGAAGAATTATATTTTGGGGAGAAGATCGATAGTTTTGTAAATATCGCCAGCTCCCATAAAGACAATCACGGTATTATCTTTGAGGTTTTCTTTGCTAAGAAGCGCTGCTACATCCTCAATAGTTGGAAGATAGAGGACAGCGGGATGACGAACAGCGAGTTGTTGTGCAAGAAGACCCGAAGTAATTGTGGGATCTTTCTTTTCCCGTGCTGAGGAGAAAATATCCATAATAATGACATCGTTAGCATCATCAAAAGCAGTAACAAATTCAGGAAGAAGGGCTTTGGTGCGAGAGTAGGTATGAGGTTGGAAAATCGCAATAAGCGTTGATTTGGGGTAACGTATGCGTAAGGACTTTAGCGTATTTCTGATTTCGGTTGGATGATGCGCATAATCATCAAAAAGATATGCTCCTGTTGTCAGTTGACCTTTGTATTCAAGACGCCTTTTTGAACCACTAAATTCAGGTAACGCTTCTTTGATCTTCTCCAAAGGAATTCCCAATTCCATACAGACAGCCACAACTCCTGCTGCATTGAGAGCATTGTGTTCACCAAATACAGACAGGCGAAACTCCTCCAAATCCATTCCTTCACGCTGAAGCCTAAAAAACATCTGTCCACCTGAGATATGGACTCTGGTCAGGACATACTGATTTTTGGGTGAGAAGCCAAACGAAATTGTTTTGCCCGGATGTTCTTTGAGGAGACTATATACCAGCTCGTCATCGCCGCATCCCACGATAAAACCTTTCGTAGAAATATGAGTGGCAAATTCTCTAAAAACTTTCTCGACATCCATAAGTGTTGGATAGATATCGGGATGATCGTGTTCAATATTGGTCAGGAGCAAAACATCCGGATACTGCCAGAGAAATTGTGCTTTATGATTATGCGCTGGCTCGGTGGCATACTCATCTGACTCGGCCACAAAATACTGTCCTTTGCCCAAATGACCGGGGAGATCTAAGGCTGAGGTACTGCCCGTACCGATGATATACGTTGGGTCAAAGCCAGCCTTTTGCAAAACAGTGGCCAGCATGGCAGTACTTGTTGTCTTGCCGTGTGAACCCGCAACTGCAATCTGCGTAAATGATCTTCCTAAAAGATCCCCCTGCATGAACGCTCCAACTGCTTCGCCTTTTGTCATGACCGGGATAAGTCGCTCGCGTGCAGCCACTACTTCTGGATTGTCCAGTCCCCCATGCGCTCCTGTTGTGATGACGAGATCTAAATTCTTAGGGAGGTGTTCAGGCAAAAAATCGACCAATGGCGTGATACCTGCCTTTTTGAGTGCTTGATCGGTGATGAACTCTTCTGCCACATCACTGCCTGTCACTTTGATCCCGGCTTGCTTGGCAATGATGGCAAGTGGCGTTAGGCCAACTCCTTTGATCCCGACAAAATGAATTGATTTAACCTTATTCATATCGTCCTTTGCCCTTTGCTCTTTGTTCTAAGCCTTTGACTACTGCCTCATGGTCACTCCACGGCTCCTCACCATGGCCTTTATTTATCGACTTCTCGTGTCCCTTACCAGTTATGACGACCACATCATTTTTGTCAGCCAAACAAACAGCCTCCGTGATGGCATCCTGTCTGTCAGTGATGACGCGCACATCATTTTTGTCCGCCGGCATCCCAGACATAATATCCTCAGCAATACTTTCGGGAGATTCATCCCGAGGGTCCTCTGAGGTAAGAATAATTCTATCAGCAAGCTGATGAGAGATTTCCCCCATCAATGGTCTTTTGCCTTTATCGCGCTTTCCTGCGCTACCAAAAACGTGAATTATTTTCCCTTTTTTCATATCTTTTCTTATACTCTTGAGAATATTTTTGATTCCATTTGGCGTATGAGCAAAATCGATAATGACCTTAAAATCATTATCATAAACAACATCAACTCTCCCTTCAGGAAGCTGGAATGTGCTGAGTGCCTTTGTCGCCTGTTGGAGATCGATATTGAGTGCCTTACACACGCTCAGAGCCGCCAAGATATTGTACTGATTGAACTCACCCAGCAGATTTGTTCTAAAAGGAATTGTTCGAGGCGTCACATCTGCGGGATGATGCAATCCATAAGTCAGGACAGACTTCTGGGCCAAAATTTTTTTCATAAAGTCGTATGAGCTATCATCCCGGTTGATAATTGCTGTCTGAGCGCTAAGCAGCAATTTTGCTTTCGCTTGCATGTACCGCTCCATTGTCTGGTGATAGTCCAAGTGTTCACGCGAGATATTGGTCAGAACCCCTACAGTAAAAGGGATACCATAGACTCGATATTGATCCAACGCATGCGAGGTGACTTCCAAAACGACATAGACAACCCCTTCTTTTTTGGCTTTGGCCAGATACGACTGCAATGCCTTACTACTCGGAGTCGAGACATGAAACCCAGTGTCTAACTCCCCATCACCAATATAAGCGGCTATTGTTGAGATGAGGGCTGTCTTATGGCCGGTTTGGCCTAACAAGTGGTAAACCAAATGCGAGGTCGTGGTCTTACCGTCTGTCCCGGTGATCCCGATGACTGTCAAATTTTGGCCAGGGTTGTGATATTGTCTGACAGCTTGAACTGCCTGGAGAAGGTGGTAGTAATTCTTCAGTGTCTGGAGCATAACCCTTGTATTATATACTTCTTATCCTGATCTTTACCAATAGCACATCATTTCAAATGGCGGAAAAATTCCAGGACGAAATGATAGTGAATGTAGTAAAGATAGACACACATAAGTATCAAACCTGGAAAAACAAATGCTTTCTCAATGATCCCTCCTGTTTTGATGCGAAGCAAACTCAGTGGAGGGATGCCGATTTTGATAGGAATCGGGAAAAAAAGCGGGATACCTTCGTGGGTAAAAAGGTCCATAAAAAGGTGTGAGATAAAACCAACCATGAATGCCCACCAGACTATATGCATATCAACGAGCAGGACAGTACTCATCGCCTGCAAAAGTAATTTAGCCAAAACCCCAGCTATGAACATCCCCAATAACGAATGCGAGATAAAACGATGACCGCCAAAAAGCGGCGCGACAATTTTGCCGATGATACTTCCCGCTGGCAACTCATGCCAAAGTCTGGCTGTTGGCTGATCGATATCAGGGGTGAGTCCGCCGATCATATTGGCAGTGAAGCTGACTAAGACTGTGGCCAAACTAACAGGTGGCAAGGGAGTGGAGACGAGTATATAGCTGAGGGCTGTAAATGCAGCCATATCATGCGTCCGTCCAGTCATATAACCTAGTATAACAAATATAAACTAATTGCTTTAACAATATAATCGAAGGAGATGAGCAGCGCTTCCGGGAAGCGGGACTGGAATTCATTTCCAGAGCGTGGCGAAAAAAACGTGGTTTTGTCTTGAGATAATCGGTAGGAAGCGCCGCGGAGCCAATATCGATAGACCCGCGGCGCTTCCTCTCACCAACTTCTGGTGAGCGAAACGAAAGCAAGTCTACCGCGACTCCGAGGCGCGGTCCTCCGCCGCGGTCTTTTTGGGCAATTTTTTTGCCAGATCGAGCAGGTTGTCCAGATGGACTGGACTACTCAGTTCGAGTCTGGCAAAGTTACGCAGGAGCGTGTTCTTATCCTTTTCGGCAAATCCCTTGCCGGCTCGAGGGAATAGAGAGCGGAAGTATTGCCGAAGAGCCTCGACAGCCCTCACTTCGTCTCTCTCCACTACCTCCATGAGCTTAGCCCAGCTCCGATTCATCGAATCGTGGATCAAAATCTCTGGGACTTCATCTTGTGACATCACTCCCTCCCGGGAATTGATCGCTCCTCCGACCGCTTCGGAAGATAGCGGCTACTATAACGAAAATTGAACATTTTTTCAACTCAGCTGCCACAAAAGCCGAATGAAGTGCTATAATGCAGAGGATGAAACCGTTAGTTAGCAAAGAACAATTTCAACAGATGGATATCAGGGTTGGCAAAGTCGTTAAGGCAGAACGCAAAGAAGGCGCGGACAAACTTATCAGGCTTACTGTGGACTTTGGCACGGAGGAAGGAACACGCAACATTTTGACCAGTCTCTACCCCATGTATGAACCAGAATCATTTGAAGGAAAAAACTTTATATTTCTTCTCAATCTTGAGCCACGCAAATTTCTGGGCGAAGAGTCCCAAGGCATGATTCTCTGCAGTACTGACGGGGAAAATATTGCCCGTTTGACGACTCTTGAAGACTCAGCTCCTGGCGACTCTATCACCTAATTTCCTCATCATCTTTAAACTTTCATCCCACCTCTAATTTTTTGTGTCGGTAGCTTCAGTCGGTGCGATGTTGAAGTAGGTCAGTGCTCTCTGGGCAATTTTGAAAAAAGTTGGCGCCGCAGTCTCTGCCCCATAAATTGAGGTCGTTGGCTTATCATAGATCACCAGCATCACAAATTTGGGATCTTCAGCCGGAGCATAGCCTATAAATGAGGCAATAGTCTTGGTTGGATCATAATGTCCCGCCACCGGGATCTGAGCCGTGCCTGTCTTGCCAGCAATACGATAGCCAGGCAGACGGGCAAATTTCGCCTCACCATTGTTGACCGCGTTGACGAGAATCTCGGTAATAATTTTGGACGTCTCCTCAGAGATAGGCTGATTGACAACCTTTGGCGGGATCGTGATCGTCTGCCCCTCTGGCGTCTCAACTGAGGAGACGATATGTGGCTCCATCCTTTTACCACCGTTAGCAAGCGATGCAAAAGCACTCAACAGTTCAATCGGCGTAACCGAAATTCCCTGACCAAAACTTGAGGTAGCCAGATCGATTGGATACCACTGATCCTTAGGACGCAGATAGGGAGTCACCTCTCCTTGCAAATCGATATTGGTCGCCTGACCAATGCCATAGCGATTGAGATAATCAAACATTCGATTCAG
>DASZRR010000059.1:0-4829 GCA_035549055.1 Patescibacteria group bacterium
TGCTGATATTGGCAAGATGCCACACGTCTTGGTCGCTGGTACCACTGGCTCTGGAAAATCGGTTCTGGTCAACTCCTTTATTTGTTCATTGCTATTCAGAGCTTCACCGCAGGAGGTTAAGCTGATTTTGATTGATCCAAAGCGCGTTGAGTTTACCTCTTTCAACGGAATCCCCCATCTTTTGACTCCAGTTATTGTTGATGTTGAAAAAATTCTCTCTGCTCTGAAATGGGCGATGGGTGAAATGGACAGGCGATATAAGTTATTTGCTGAACGCGGAGTACGTAATATTGAGGGGTACAATGAACTCTCAGGGTTTCAGGCCTTACCTTATATAGTTATTGTAGTCGATGAGTTGGCGGATCTGATGATGTTTGCCCCTGTTGAAGTAGAGGATGCGATTGCCCGCCTGGCCCAGATGGCTCGAGCAACTGGTATTCATCTTGTTATTGCCACTCAGCGACCGTCAGTTAACGTCATCACTGGTCTTATCAAGGCGAATATTCCCTGCCGTATCGCTTTCAATGTTTCTTCCATGATTGATTCGCGTGTCATTATTGATGGCCCAGGAGCTGAGAAATTGTTGGGAAGGGGAGATATGTTGTATGTCCCACCGGATCAGGCCAAGCCAACTCGTATCCAGGGTGCTTTTGTTTCAGAGAAAGAAGTTAAGAAATTGGTAGATTTTCTTAAATCTGAGAACTTTCCTGTTGAATATACCGAGGAGGTTATCAATCAACCCCTGCCACTCAAGGGGAAAAATGGGGCGATTGGTACCGGGGACGGTGGAAAAGATCCGATGTTTGAGGAGGTTGTCAGACTGGTTTGTCAATTTGATACTGCTTCTGCGTCATTCCTACAACGCAAAATGTCAATTGGTTATTCTAGGGCTGCGCGCATTCTTGATCAGCTAGAAGAAGCAGGAATTGTAGGGCATGCTGAGGGATCCAAGCCGCGAGATGTACTTGTTCGTAACGCTGAAGAATTTTTAGCTGCCTCTCAACAACAGCAATAGCTCAAAATTAGAGATACTTTTTTGAGATTTATATTTGCAGATATTTATGATTCGTATTGGACAAAAGCTTAAAGAGACTCGTTTGGCAAAAGGTTTGTCATTGGAGGATGTGGCACGGGCGACACGAATTAAGACAACCTTTCTTACGGCAATTGAAAAAGGAGAATATCATAAATTACCATCTAGCTCCTATGCCCTTGGCTTTGTCCAAAATTATGCTGAGTTTTTGGGGTTGCCAAAAAGAGAAACGTTGGCTCTTTTTAGACGGGATTTTGATGAGGAGAAAACATACAAAGTACTTCCTTCCGGCTTTGTCCAAGATGAACGTTTGGACAGAAAAAGATTTAAGATCCAACAAGCGTTTTTGATAGTAATTGTGGTACTAATTTTGTTGGGAGGATTTCTGATTTATCAATATCGTGCTGCATTTATGAGTCCACCGCTTACCGTCATTTCGCCTAAGGAGAATAGTATAATTTCTGCTACCGATGTCCTCATCAGTGGCAGGACAGATCCAAATGCGACTCTGACCATCAATGGCGAGCCTGTGGCAGTCAATGACGATGGAAGTTTTTCAAAGACCATAACTCTTTTCCCAGGTAAGACAGCAATAGCGGTGAGAGCAATCAATACCTTTGGCAAAGAAGCTCAAGTGACAAGGGACATCGACGTCAAAGATTCCCGGTGATGTTATATGTTCGGGTTGACAGTCAAAGTCTTGATAGAGTAAGCTATTCAGTATGATTGATTCAGTTCAATTAGTTTTGTTCATTGTCATTGTTGTTTTGACAATTCTTTTAGTAGTCTTGGGAATTCAGGTATTTTTCATTCTTAAAGAAGTACGGAGAACATTGCAAAAGACCAATAAAGTTCTTGATGATACTGGTACTATTACCTCTAGTATCTCCAAGCCAGTTGCCTCTCTTTCCTCGCTATCATTTGGCGTCAAGGCAAGTTCAATCTTGAGCGTTGCTAAAGTGATCAAAGGTCTACTGAACAAAGACGAGGATACTGAGGACAAACACCACAAGGAGTAATTATGGATCAGCAACAAGAACGCGGAGGTAGCTCCCTCAATACATTTCTTTTTGGCGTCTTAGTTGGGGTATTGGCCTCTCTTCTTTTTACTACCAAAAAAGGGCGTAAATTACTTCGTGTCATCACAGATGAGAGCGTTGACCGTCTCTCAAAGTGGGAAGATATGATCCAGGCGATGCAGGATGAGGTTGAGGAGGATGAGTCGGTTATGGGAGAGGATGTTGAGGATGAGGTCAAAGCAATATCTGCCCCCAAAAAGTCAGAGAAGATTGAGATTGATAGTGATGAAGATGAACCCCTAATTTCTGAGATGCCTGATGAGGATGAGTTGCCTCATATCAAGCGTGATAAGTTAGAGAAAAAAGTCCTTCAGCCCGCTTCGCAGCGAGGTGAGCAGGCTCAGGATGAGAGAGAGGAAGAGTCAACTGCCAAGAAAAAATCCCGCCGCCTGTTCAAAGGTATCCGCAAGAAGTCCTCTTAGCTATTTGATCCATTGTAAAGCTCAAGAGTATGGCGAGCGTTTGGTTCGATATCTAATTCCTTCAAAGCGGTCTTTGCTGGTGTCCAAATATATTCTTCTGCTTCATCGTTCAGCTGGACTTTTCTAGAAGAAACTTTAACGATGTTATCAACAAAAATATGTTGAACTCCACCTTTGTAATAACCTGAATTTTTAAATTGATCAAAAGTACAAATATGTTTACCGATCTCGGATCGTAATCCAGTTTCTTCTTTCACTTCCCGCATCAGTGCATCATCAAGTCTCTCATTGCGTCTTATTTTGCCGCCAATCATAGAGTAGCGTCCGCCCCATTTATGAGTTTTAACGAGCAAAATTTCTTTTTCTGTTGTTTTGTGTTTTGTTTGATACTCAATTATTCCACCAGTTGCAACTACTGATCCCGGCACCATTAAATCTTCCCAAAGTTCATGTATTGTTTTTTCATTTCTTTTAATAGTAGGATTGGGTAGTTCGTTATTCTCTGCAATAAAAGTCGCCAGGTCTTCAGGACTCCAGATGGAATTTTTATGAACATACGCAGGATGATCTTTGAGTGGATCGGAGAAAAAACAACGAATATTAGATAATTGTGCGATTCCAAGTTCGTAGGAGGCGCTTTTCCCAATATAACCTTCTGGATTCACAAAATAACTAAAGCCTTGTGGACCAAGTTTTTTTAAATTATGAAGATAGAGTAGTTCAATGAGCCGTGGATCGAGGTTCTCTTCACCTTCAAATAAGGCAAAACCATCTTTGACTGCCAGGATTTCTGATTGTTTTGGAGCAATTACCTCAATTCCTGCAGCTGCAAATGTCTTGTAAGTTTTTTTAATGAGGGAGAAATGTTTGCGAAAGCTCCCATGAAGGACACAACGAAACGATGTATGGAGAGTCTTTGATTGCATGACCGGACTATACTCCTTTCAGATTATTATTTCAAATCGATTATAATCCATATTTTTTGATGTTGGCGTTGTGTTGATCAAGTGTACTCGCATAGTGGTTGATGCCATTTTTATCAGTGATGTAGTACAGATAGTTGGTCTTGGCTGGATTGGCAGCAGCCTGAAGCGCTGCGAGTCCGGGATTACAAATTGGGCCTGAAGGGAGGCCAGGATTGACGTAGGTATTGTAGTCAGATGGTGTGTGAAGTTCATCAAGTGAAAGATTTTTTCTCCACCAGGTTTTTTGCGTTGTATCATAACCTAACGCATATTGGACAGTTGCATCAACCTGGAGTGGCATACCCAAATCAAGTCTATTGTGAAGAACGCTTGAAATGAGGGGCCGATCTTCCTTTGTATTGGCTTCTCTTTCAATAAGTGAGGCAAGAATTACGATCTGATTTTGGGACATGGATGTTGAATTGGTGACCTGAGCGTATTTTTTGCTAAAGTTGTCAGTCATCATTGTAATGATGGCCTGAATGTCGGCATCATGTGGAATGAGATAGGTATCTGGGAAAAGATAACCTTCGTGTTGGTTGAGCTGTTGATTCCAGGACAAATCGTAGTTGGAAAGCTTAGTTTTGAAAATTGCAGCTATCTCTTCGGCCCTTTTCCCTTCAGGAATCGTCACCCAAATATCTAGAGTTCCTTTGGTCAGGTCTTGGGCGATTTGGCGAGAAGACTCAGAAGGCGAAAGACGGAAATCTCCAGCCTGGATTTTCTTATCTAATCCGCTGACAAAGACCATGATCGTAAATGCAATATCATTTTTGATAAGATTATTTTTCTTTAGATTTTTTGCAACTGCCCGCAATCCTTCTCCTGGTGAGATAACAAAGGTTGTCTGCGTCGTATTATGAGTGTTAGCTGGCGAGAGACTTTGTCCATACCACATAAAGAGAAGGACAACAATGAAAATACTGGCAAAAAAAAGCGAAGGGAATTTACGCATAATAAAGGAGAGGGAAATTGGCTGTTGATTCTTTGGCTTCCTTGAGTGCATATTCACTTGTTGTGTGAAGGGTATAAAGGGAATGCCCCTTCGTCACTCTCTCACCTATTTTTTTATCCAGATAAATTCCTGCTTTCTTATTATCAGGTGCTCCTAATATCTTAGCAATGACTGTGGCATTTTTGCTATTTATTTTGCGGACAACGCCATTTTTCTTGGCGATGACTGAGTGATGATATTTACCAGGATGGAGGTTGTCGCTAGTGACGTCGGGGCTTCCTCCTTGGGCTTTGATAATTTCCTGCATTTTTTTGTGTGCGAGGCCAGAGGAGAGGATGGCTCTTGCCCACTCGTGTCCTCCTCCGTGTTCTTTTT
>DASZRR010000060.1:0-5475 GCA_035549055.1 Patescibacteria group bacterium
CGTCCTTGAAGCGATCGTACTGGTTTTCGGTGTTCAAAAGAAGACTGAGTTGTTTTCTGATAAAACTAACTAAGCCTTCAGTTGGATGGATAGGCAGCTGACTGGCGACTTCACTGGCGGTGATGCCGTCCTCACCCTGGGCATGAGCCTGACTGAGTGCCTGAGATCCTACCTCTACTGCTTTGTCGACTCTATTGGCGTCAGCAACAGTATCCCTCTCAGGGACGATAACTTCAGTATCCATGAAAAGGTCGTCTTTTACTTTTCTGAGTGTCTTGCGGACAGCTACTGCGTCTTGGATGCCTACGTTGTCTTTTGTCTCTTTTCTCGTTGGCAATTGCTCAGCGTCTGCTGGCTCTATTTCGCTTTTTTCACTCAGAGTCGTGGCACTTTCTGTGTTTTGACTTGGTTGAGGAGCGGGTAAGTATTCCAAAAGACGCCTCTCTTGCAAAGTCGTGTGGACGAGTCGCATGACTTGCTGAGAGGATTGTTTTTGAGCTTGTTCTTCTGGTATACCCTTGTTAACAAGGAGTATCTTCAAATGCTGTTGAACTTTAGCAGCAGACTGCAACTTGGTCACCACTTCAAGGTAGGCTTTTTCAGCTGAGGTGGATTGGACAGAGACCTGCCTTTCAAGATGAGGAGACGAAACCTCTTTCACCAGTACTTCTGCTCTGTCTGAGGTGATGCCATAGGTTCTTGCAAATTCATGGGCGAATGTTTGTGTTTGGAGGATATTTGGTTGGTTCACAACTCTTTCAGCGTTTGCTATCTGGGATGTTAGCTCAGAACTAGTCTGCGGGATAACCTTGGCAATCTCAGACACCCTCTGGGCAGCTGGCGATTTTTGTTGGGCATGTCGCTGTTGTGTCTTAACGAAAGGATTTGGTCTCTCAGACTTTTTACTGGCAGTAAGGCTTTGTGACTCTTTCTGCGTCTGTTGAGATTGGGAGGATTCGTTTGCAGTTTTTGGCGGAGCTATTTGAGCTTCTTTCTGCAGCCAACCTGGCTTGATGCGGGGATTGGCTATGATTGGTTGGTCACGGCGTTTTGGCGTCTCATCAGCTACTGCCTGCTTTATATCTGGCTTAATCTCAGGTTGTGGAGCGGTGGCAATGTTGTTTGGTTGTTTTTCTCTAATTTGATCTTTTGGATTGAGTCTAGTCTCTGGAGGCCGAGTATAAATTGAGCTAAATTCTGATTGACGAATCGAATTAACTCTGCGATCTGGAGAGAAGTACTCTGCAGTTGTCTGATATGGCCGCAGCTGAGTCGTAGTAATTTTTCGATCTGGTGTCTGAGTTGATCGGCGCATGGTTTCTCCTCCAATCTTTGTGAGATTGCCTCTCTCAGATATCGAGAATTTGGGTTGGTAAGAGCTGGGTCTTTCCCAAGAACTTGAGCTATTTGCAAATGATCTTCCTTCTATCTTTGTACTTGGACTCCGCCCTATGCTTGTGCCTGCTGCTTTTGTTTCTACACTCATATGTGATCCTTTGAGACGATTTTAGAGTAATTTGAGGCTATGTACTTGACCGCAAGCTTTCAAAATCCTTTTAGAACTGGTAAAAAGTCGTAAAAACTACTCTGAGGAAGATGGCTGAGTGAGAAAAGAAGAGAGATCAAAAGACGTTCTATGGAAAATTGAGAGACCGTGTTGTTGTAGTTTTTGTTGGTGCAGTTGTGTCCCGTAGCCTTTGTGTCTGGCAAAGCCGTAGCGGGGATCTTGGGTCTCTAAGTCTCGCATCAGTCCGTCACGGTAGACCTTGGCAAGTATTGAAGCAGCAGCAATTGAGTATGAGAGAGAATCGCCATGAATGAGAGCTTTTTGCGAAATTCTCTTGAGCTTTTTGATCAAAAATGCATCGATGAGGCAAAAATCAGGCCGATGACAGAGAGTTGTTGCGACTTGGTAAAATCCCAGTTGAGCGGCCTTACCGACACCATAGCGGTTGATATAATTTACCGGTATTTCCGCTATAGCAAAACAGAGAGCTTCTTTTTTGATCTTGACTGCCAACTTTTCTCGCTGAGAGGGAGTCAAGAGTTTAGAGTCATTAACCCGCCATAAGTCGTTATCCTGGAATGTTGCTCTCGGCCTAAATATTACGGCCGCTGTTACCAAGGGTCCGGCAAAAGCGCCTCTCCCCACCTCATCAATACCTGCTACGAATTTGTACCCTTTATACCAGCATTGTTGTTCTTCGTTGAAAGTAGGACTAGTCTTTTTTGCCATCGTCTATAGCTAGTTGTTGATCTTTACTATCATACTCGACGCTATCTAAGCCCTTTATCTGGGGAAGAGTCCTCCCGATGATTGCTTTCAAGTCACCGTGCATACCATAGGTATTATCAATTACCATACGAATATTCTTTTCGTCTCGTGCCCATTTAGTCGAGAAATAACGTTTTTCCTTCTCGATTTCAAGCTGCATATTGGTAAAAGCTTCGACAATTGCTTCAACTCGGTATTTGAATTCTGTTCCTGAAAGATAACTATACATCAGCTCCGTTTTCCCATCTTTTGACTGCACAGACTGTTTGATATAGTATATCTCGATCAATTTAGCTCTCAACGTACTTGCTAGCGTTGTCACAAAAGAACGCCTCGTCGCCCAGATGCCGTTGCGGTATCCCGCGGTCTCCATACCTGAGGGGAGTATTTCTGAGATGAGAACTGCTTCCTCAGCGTTAATTGCCCTTTTATCAGATTTCAGCTTGTCAACCCATCCTTCCGACCAGACCTTGGTATTTTTGAGCTCCCAGAGAATTTTGCCGTTGTAATTTCCCTTACTATCCCAGACTTCCTGAATAATATCGCCGCCTCTTACTCCTTTGCCAACCGGAGAAATTTTGTCATTGGGAAATTCCTGGTGAAGGAGTGATTCAAATTCCAACTCAAAAGCCTCTCCTTGAGTCTGCTGACTTCCCTGTTGGAGTTTGCGTTTTGCTTCTTCAAGTTCCTTGAGCACATCTGCCAGCTGCTTGTCCTTCTGAATGATTTTGCTATGCTGCTCCTCTTCTGCTTTTTTCTGCGCCTCGAGTTTGATCTTCTCTTCCTCAAGTTCTAATTTTTTTCTCATCTGCAGCTCTGTTTCTTCATTTTTCTTGCGCATCTCTCGTAAATCATTTGTTAGTGTCGTAATCTGTTCGATAAGCTCCTTAATTCGCTGATTTTTTGCCTCGGCGTCTTCTTTCTGCAATTTAAGATCAAGCGCAAAGCGCTCTTCGATTT
Organism: Patescibacteria group bacterium; assembly: GCA_035549055.1. Taxonomy (GTDB): domain Bacteria; phylum Patescibacteriota; class Microgenomatia; order Levybacterales; family UBA12049; genus JACROF01. Next base: position 3,236 of record DASZRR010000060.1, read on the forward strand.
TTTTCTTTGTCTCATCAAAGGCATGTTGTTTGACCTCCTCAAGTTCCTTTGCGTGGCGCACTTTTTCTTTTTTCAGGATATCTTGTTCTATCTGACTGGAAAGAGCTTGGGAAATTTCAATTTCTTCGTGGCAATGGGGACAGATAACAATATTCATAAAGTATTCACCATAATAATCTGAAAGATAGTTGTTTGCAACCCTGTGTTTGACAGGTCTAAGGACCTTTGCTAGGATCAATCAATACGAGATGAAGACTCTGCTTCGCAATATTGCCCTTTACAGTGGAGCGCTTTTTATCCTGCCTTTCATAGTGGGAGGCGTGGAAATCAGTGGCGGTATCTGGACTTTCATTTTTGGCGGAATTATGCTCTCGATCATGATGACTGTGATCAAGCCAGTCCTCAATGTTATTAGCTTTCCTTTTAACCTCGTGACGTTGGGCTTTTTCTCAATTTTCACAAACGCATTTATTCTTTATTTGTTGACAATATTTGTCAATGGTATACTTATTCACCCTTTTCGTTTTGGAGGAGCTAATATTTTAGGTTTTGTCATTCCGGCAATTGGGTTTAATACTCTTTTTGCTTTTTTGGCGGCCTCCTTTGTCTTATCTTTTATCGTGACAGGGATCAAATGGCTCATCGAATAGATACAAAAAAAATCGTTTGCCTTGGTGGAGGCGTTGGTACGAGTGTTCTTCTGAGCGGTCTCAAAAAGTACTCTCCACATCTAAGTGTGATTACCTCAATGGCAGACGATGGTGGTTCATCAGGCAGACTGCGTAAGGCCTACAACATCATGCCACCAGGAGATATTGTTAGCTGTATTGCCTCTTTGATCCCTGAGACACAAAAGGATTTGAAATCGCTTCTTGTTTATCGTTTCCCAGGACACAACATGACCAATAAAGCAATTGACGGACATAAATTAGGTAACCTAATTATGCTGGCGGAGATCCAGCGGACAGGGAATTTTTATCAAGCAATAGAAGCTACCAAAAAACTTTTTAGCGTCACGGGAGATTTCTATCCTGCAACTGATGAACGTGTTCATCTATCAGCTATTACTACAGACGGTAGACGGATACATAGCGAGACGACTTTGGATCTGGCACGCTACGCTCAGCCACACGGATTGAAGAAAATCTATATCAGGCCGGCTCGCCCGAAAGTAAATCCCAAAGTGGTACAGGCTCTTGAGGATGCAGACGTCATTATTAGCGGGCCTGGAGATCTTTATACCAATCAGTTGCCTGTCCTTATAGTTCCGCAGATTAAAGAGGCTCTCTTGAGCTCCAGGGCCAAAAAGATTTTTGTCTTGAATATTGCCAATAAGCCTTTGGTCTCAAAAGGCTTTGCGCTTTCCGATTTTGTTCAAGCCATCAAAGATCATATTGGTGCGTTCCCCTTTGATACAATTGTTGCTAACAGCAACTATTCAATTCCCATACCTCGCAAATTTGACTATACCTACATCGAAATTGATACACTCGCTCATGATCCTGAGGTGAGAATTAGCAAAACAGATTTAGTTGCGAAGGATTTTCCTCTTTATCACGATGCTGCAAAGCTTGCAGAGGCGATAGTGAAAACGGTATAATAGGCTATGATTTATAATCTTATCCAGATAGTTCTTTCGATTCTGCTTATTGCTTGTGTTCTTCTTCAGTCACAAGGCGGAGGTCTCTCTCCTGTTTTTGGCGGTGGCGGTGAGATGTATCGCAGCAAACGAAATATAGAGAAATTTCTTTTTTTTGCAACTGCAGTCCTCGCTTTTCTCCTCGTTGTTATCTCAGTTTTGCTTCTTCTCCCTCACTGATAATCTATGCAGGGTTTTAATAAACGTCTTTTTTTCTGGCTAGTCAAAGCCTACATTAAAAAATGGGGTCGTGTCCTGGTCCTCTCATTTGTCGGGGGTTTGATGGGTTTTTTTCTTATAGCCTTTGTTTCACGCAATCTTGTTCACCTTTTCCCACAAAAAGAACGTATCGGCATGATCGGTGCCTATCGACTCGATAACTTGCCAACGTCAATCACTGCCAAGCTTTCCCGGGGTTTGACCAAAGTTACCTCATCTGGACAAATCCAGCCAGATCTGGCATCGTCCTGGCAGATCAAAGACGGGGGTAAGACATATATTTTTCATCTTAAACATGGTATTTTCTTTGACAATGGACAGGAAGTTACCTCACAAAATTTGGGATATTCTTTTCAAGACGTTAAAATTGACACGCCTGATA
>DASZRR010000061.1:0-5548 GCA_035549055.1 Patescibacteria group bacterium
TTCATATCAAAAGGGCGTAATCTATAGAAGGTATCTCCATAAGCAGTAATGCTATAACTCAATCCCGCTCGATGGACAGCTGTCGCATAAGACTTATTGAAATCAGTAATCTGCTCAATCAAAGAGCTAAAGGGCAAGGCAGACACTTCGATGTTAAGCAGAATTCCTTTAAATCCGTACTTTTTTGCTAGTGCTATGGATTGATCGATGACTTTTTTTTGGGATGCTTGATCTTTGAGAATGACAAAGTTTGTGCTGCTATTCTGCATACTGACTGTGAGCAATTTTTGCTGTCCAGCTGAAAGATTGGCAAATTGTTCGAGGTGAGTATAACCACTCTCTGTTGTATCTATCCCTTGATTAGTAGCCAGCACGCTAAAGTAAATAAGTGTTTGGTAGGCAGGCAAGGGAGATGATGATGTCAGGCTCCAGTAAGGTACAAAAAGCGTCTGGTCGATTTGCTTGGCCTCAGGACTCGTAGGAGTCGGGCTCGGCTCCTTAAAAGTCGTTTGGTCTGGAGTAAGCGCGATAAAGCGATCAATTCGCTGACGGAACTCTCTCACGAGGAAAAGGCTCAAAACAAAAAAAAGGCAGACGAAAAATATGGCGATAACTTTCTTCATAGGAGTATTATACCTTTTGTGCGAAGATACAAACTACTCCTTTTTGGTTTTGATCAGAAAATATTCCTCACGTGGAAGATCTTTCTTATTTCGTAACACTCTTTCAACATCGTTAATTTGTGATTTATGGCAATGCATCGCCTTTAGCTTCTTCTGCCATACAGACGTGATGTCAACTATCTCATCTACCTCTGTCTTTTCAAATCCCAGCGGGAAATAAATAAAATAGTCTTGCATAAGATCACTTTCTTTTTTAGTCGTGACGTAATACATCAATTTTTTGACAAATGAATACTTCTTAAAAACATAGGTCGTAACAAGTGAGGTCGTAATATGATCAATATGACCGGAAACTCCCCTGATCTCAAAGGTAAGAAGTATCTCTGGACGAAGAAGTTCTACTTTCTTTGCTATCTCCTGAGCTAGCTTGTGATAGATATTATTACAGAGGTAGCCATCTTCATAGCCTAGAAAGAAGACTTCCTTGATACCTAAAATCTCCGCCGCTTTTGTGACTTCCTCACGTCTTGTCTGACCAATAATTCTTTTTTCCTCAGGAGTCGTCCCCGCTGCTTCACCACTAGTGACACAGATTAGGTAGACCTCATGATCCTGAGCTAACTTGGCAAGTGTTCCCGATGGACCAAGCGCCTCATCATCAGGATGAGCAAAAACTCCGATAACACGTTTCATCATCGACGTTATATACTATTTTGCCTCAAAACTCAAACGAAAGAAAGCTAGTTGTTATTTCATGAAGAACAAGTAATAATAGAGCTATGTCACGTAATCCCAAATCACTTCTTTTGGTTTTTGTCCAGGCACTTCTTTTGATCTATTTGTTCTTGAGTGGAGAAGTGCTCCCGCTCTCTCCTCTGAGTGGTCTATTTGAACTGGCTGGCGTGTTGCTTTTTGTCTGGGCGATTTGGTCGATGCGGGTGACTACTATTCAGATTACTGCTGATGTCGCACCAGATAGCAACCTAGTCACAGATGGACCTTATGAATTTATTAGACATCCTATGTACGTTGCTGTCATTCTTGTAGCTATTGGCTTACTTATAAACACCTATTCGCTCCCTCGTTTATTTGCAGTTCTCCTTCTTGCCTGTGATTTTGGGCTTAAGGCAAGTTACGAAGAGACGCTGTTGGTAAAGTATTTCAAAAAAGGCTACGAGGACTACCGAGAAAAAACCAAGAGATTTATTCCTCTGATCTACTAGTATTACTCCTCTTGAGAGCTAATTGAATCAATTGATCAATCAGTTCTGTATAAGAAATTCCGCTTGCCTGCCACAACTTCGGATACATACTAATACTCGTAAACCCAGGGATCGTGTTCACCTCATTGAGATAGAGTTTGTCGGTTGTTTTATCTAAGAAAAAATCAACGCGCGCCATACCATCGATACAAAGTACCTCGCAAGCTTTGATTGCTAATGCTTGAACTCGTTTTATTTGCTCAGGGAGCAAACGCGCTGGGATTTCAAGGCCAGCGCCATCTGCATCGATGTATTTAGCCTCGTAATCATAAAATTCATAGGTTGGAATAACTTCACCTGGGACGGAGGTGATTTTTTCTTCATTACCCAAAACCGAGCACTCAATCTCACGAGCAGGGATAGCTTGTTCGATGAGAATTTTTTGATCATGCTCGAAGGCTTTATTGATAGCTGGACCAAACTCCAACTCTTTGGCAACTTTTGCAACACCAATTGAGGAACCGGCGTTGGCAGGCTTGACGAAAAAGGGGAGACCTAACTCTTTTGTGATGTTTTCAAAACTAAGATCTTCCTTATCTTTTTTATGGGAGACTAAAAACTTCACCACTGGAATGCCTGAATCGCGAAGAAGTCGCTTCATCACATCTTTGTCCATCCCCACAGCAGATCCGAGAACATCTGCCCCGACAAACGCGATTCCCATAAGCTTTAACAAACCTTGAACCGTCCCATCCTCCCCGTAAGGGCCGTGAAGAAGGGGGAAGACTACGTCCAAACCAGCTGTATCCTGCTGAAAAGAGTTTATGGCTAGATTCTTGTCAATGGTTTCAGGGAGTGGTCGATAAGTTCGAGATACAATTTGTTTAAAGTCATTTGTAGGAAGGAGTTGCCAACTACCTTTCTTCGTAATCCCGATCAATACAGGCTCATATTTATCCTTATTAAGAGCCTCTAGAACATGCTTAGCTGATTGAATGGACACTTCGTGCTCTGAGGATTGTCCACCGAAGATAATTCCAACCCGAAGTTTCTTTTTCATGGGAAATTATAGTAACCTGTTAGGAGAAAAACTGCAAATTAGGCCTCAACTCTTCCGGTGAAGGTGGATTTGGCGAGCATCTGCTCGACGATATTACGTGGGACGATGTCATAGTGACTTGGCTCCATATAGTAGCTGGCACGACCTTGAGACATACTACGGATTTGAGTCGCATAGCCTGAAAGCTCAGCCAAGGGAACAAGCGCATTAATAATAGTTGCGCGTGAGCGTTCTTCAGTACCGATAATCTGACCACGTTTACTTGAAAGATCTCCCATCACATCTCCCATGTATTCACTGGGAGTAGTAACTTCCACTTTCATGATAGGCTCAAGAAGATTCATCTGGGTTTTCTTTGATGCAGCCTGAATCGCCTGACTTGCAGCAATCTTAAAGGCAACCTCTGAAGAATCAACTTCATGATATGACCCGTCATAGCAAGCAACTTTCACATCGACAATTGGATAGCCTAGAAGAACTCCATTTTCCAATGTCTCCCAGACTCCTTTTTCAACAGCTTTGACAAATTCGGCAGGGATAGCGCCTCCCTTAATCTCGCTAACAAATTCATTACCTTCACCACGAGTCTTTGGTTCGATGCGGAGCCAACAATGTCCAAACTGTCCCCGTCCACCTGATTGCCGAATATATTTACCCTCTGCACTGACTGTCTCAGTGAAAGTCTCTTTATACGCCACCTGTGGCGCACCCACGTTGGCAAGAACGTTAAATTCACGCTTCATGCGATCAACCATGACCTCAAGCTGTAATTCACCAATACCTGAAATGATCGTCTGACCGGTCTCATGATTGGTCTTGACCGAAAATGTTGGATCTTCTTCAGTCAAACGTTTGAGCGCATAACCCAATTTCTCCTGATCTGATTTGGTCTGAGGCTCAATAGCAAGGGAGATAACTGGCTCGGGGAAAGAAATTTTTTCAAGGACAATTGGCTTTGCTTCGTCACAAAGAGTGTCACCAGTTCCGGTGTCTTTTAAGCCAACAATCGCCACAATCTCACCCGCATACCCTTCCTTAATCTCCTCGCGCTGATTAGCGTGCATCAGCAGAAGACGGCCAACGCGTTCTTTGATACCTTTAGTACTGTTGAAGACGTACGATCCTGCCTCAATTTTACCTGAGTAAACGCGGAAGTACGTTAATTTACCGACATGAGGATCGTTCTGAATCTTAAAGGCCAGTCCCGAAAAAGCAGCTTCAGGTGTCAGATCGCGCTTTTCTTCCTCATCTGTTTTGGGATTTATTCCTTTGACTTCCTTCAGATCAACAGGGGAGGGGAGATAATCAATAACTGCGTCCAAAAGAGGCTGGACACCTTTGTTACGAAGTGAGGTACCTGCATAAATTGGAACTAATTTATAGGCAATAACTGCGGCTCGTAAAGCTTTTTTGAGTTCATCAACAGTTGGCTCTTCACCACCAAGGTATTTCTCAAGAAGCGCATCGTCAGTCTCAGCAATTTTTTCAATCAACTTGGAACGATATTCCTCAACTTGCGCTTTCATCTCCGAAGGAATATCATCGCTCTCCTCAAACTTAGCACCGAGTTCATCAGAACCCCATCTAATAGCCTTACGATTTAGCAAATCAACGTTACCAACATAGGTACTCTCTGAACCAATAGGCAAAACCATGATGGCTGGATTGGCACCAAGACGATCCTCAATGCTTTTTACCGTGGCCAAAAAATCTGCGCCTAATTTATCCATTTTGTTGACAAAACAGATACGTGGAACTTTATACTTGTCAGCTTGTCGCCACACAGTCTCTGACTGTGACTGAACGCCTTCCTCAGCATCCAAGACAGTGATACCTCCATCCAAAACACGCAGTGAGCGCTCAACTTCAGCTGTAAAGTCAACATGACCGGGAGTATCGATAATATTGATACGGAAGTCCTTCCAGAAGGTAGTAGTTGCAGCCGAAACAATCGTAATACCTCGCTCTTTTTCCTGCTCCATCCAGTCCATCTGGGTATTCCCCTCATCAATATCACCAATTTTATAGGTTCGACCAGTGTAAAAAAGAATACGCTCGGTAGTTGTCGTCTTGCCAGCATCAATATGGGCGATAATGCCGATATTACGAATCTTATCCAGAGGTACTTGTCGTTTTGTAGTATCTGCCATAGAAAGAAAAATCCCGCTTCGGGGATAGATAAAGTATAGCATAACTTCCTCCAGCTTTCTAGCGGGTAATAAGAACGATCACATTCCTTTACTTTTAGTCTAAAACTACCTAGACTGGATGTAGGCTGATTTCTTTTCGGCTTCTTTCGTGTTGCCGCTGGAAAAGCCCTGCCATGAATAGACAAATAGCTCTGAATGTCAATCTCCTGAAGAAAAAAGGAACACCAAACCTTGATATCTTTATCCATTGGGCAATAACCGGAGGAAGGTTTATCGTTATCCTCACCGAGACCATCGCTTTAGCAGCTTTTCTCTATAGATTCTCACTTGATCGTCAAATTGTCGATCTTCATGATCAAATCAATGCTAAAGAGACGATTGTTGCAGCCCTTAAGGATCAAGAAGTATCCTATCGTGAGTTGCAACAACGTATTCTTCAGACCAAACAACTTTCAGCCAATGTTTCATTCAGCACTGACCTCTTTACCAAAATTACTCACCTCGCACAGTCAG
>DASZRR010000062.1:0-4250 GCA_035549055.1 Patescibacteria group bacterium
CAAACTTCCCGAACTATCAGTCTTCTTTCCATTCTGGAATGAGGAAAAAAATATTGACGAGGTGGTAGCCAATGCTTTGGCTATCCTGCCTGAAGTTGCGAAAAAATATGAGGTCTTACTTATTGATGATGGGTCATCAGATAACACGCTGCTAAAAGCCAGAGAGTTGGCTGAGAAAAATCCTCTGATTAAAGTAATTTCTCATATGCCAAATCGAGGATATGGTGCAGCTCTTCGTTCAGGATTTGAACATTCACGATATAACTATATCGTTTTTACGGATGGTGATCTGCAGTTCGATTTTTCGCAGATAACACGATTTATTGAAAAAATTGATGAGGCAGATATCGTCATCGGATTTCGTACCAAAAGGCGCGATCAGAAACTTTTTAAACGTCTATTGCTCATGAATTTGCTTAAGATCTGGGATTTTATTTTATTTGGCTTTTATTTCAGAGATATTGATTGCGGATTCAAGATGTTCACCCGTCATGCGCTAGACACAATTGGGCCTCTTCGTTCAGAAGGTGCGATGATCACAACCGAGATCTTAGCTAAAGCGACCAAGAAAAAACTCAAGATAGTTCAGGTCGGCGTGGATCATTTCCAGCGCCTGCATGGAGAACAATCGGGTGCAAATATTTTTGTCATTATTAGGGCGGTTTTAGAGAGTCTGACTCTTTTTTCTGATATTAAGAGTAGGAGATTTTAATGCAAGAAATTGATATCGCAACCATTAAGCATCGTTCGATTAAGGGCGTTTTTTCCCTGGTCTCCAGGACGTTTTTGATCCAACTTATTGGCCAGGTTGTAACTTTTCTCCTTACTGTCTACCTCTCGCCATCTGACTATGGACTTTTCTTTCTGGTTTCAACAGTGATCACTTTTTTAGCTTACTTTTCAGATATTGGTCTCGCAGCTGCCCTTATTCAGAAAAAAGAAGAAATTACGCCGGAAGATTTGCGTACGACATTTACCATCCAGCAGATTTTGGTCGTTCTACTAGTTATTATTGGATTTGCCATAACGCCTTTCGTCGCCAAAACCTATGCTTTAGATAGTCGAGGTGTAATTCTTTATGAAGCGCTGATTTTGGCTTTTTTTCTCTCGTCTCTCAAGACTATCCCGTCTATTCTTCTTGAGCGAACCTTGCAATTTAATAAATTAGTCATCCCCGATATTGTCGAAACACTCGGATTTAACCTCGTCGTTCTGGTTCTTGCCATCAAAGGATTTGGTGTGACAAGTTTTACCTATGGGGTAATGACACGCGGACTAGCAGGACTTATTACAATTTATATTATCTCTCCTTGGCGTCCAACACTGGGAATTTCCAAGACGGTAGCTAAAAGATTGCTGTCTTTCGGAATTCCTTTTCAGGCTAATTCTCTTTTGGCTCTCGCAAAAGATAATTTGTTCTTTCTCTACTTGGGAGCTATTCTTCCCAAGCCAGCGCTTGGATTTATTGGCGTAGCTCAGAAATGGGCTTATTTACCTCTTCGCTTGATAATGGACAATATCATTCGGATTACTTTTCCTTCCTTCTCACGCTTGGCGAGTCACGCTGACTACCTTGGCAAAGCAATTGAGAAGACACTCTTTAGTACCGCATTCATCATTTTTCCGTCTCTTGTTGGCATGGTCATGCTGATGCCGCATTTTATCAGCATTTTTCCCAAGTATCAGAAATGGGAACCGGCACTTTTTTCGCTCACATTTTTTGCTATGAACGCAATTCTTTCTTCAATCTCAACACCCTTAACGAACGCTCTAAATGCGATAGGGAAAATTAAAATTAGTCTCTATCTTATGATATTCTGGACAGCAGCGACCTGGATCATAACCCCGATTCTGATCCATTTTTATGGCTTCAATGGGGTGTCGATTGGGTCAGGCGTTATTTCTCTTAGCGTAGTGGGAGTTGTCATGATCGTCAAAAGATATATTTCTTTCTCAATTTTTTCTGTAACTTTTTATCCGGCTGTCGCGACAATTGTCATGGCGGTTACTCTTTATTTTATGAGTACATTGATTCATAATTTCCCCATGTTTTTCTTGTCAATTTTTGTTGGAGGCGTAGTCTATCTTTTGACCATGTATCTTTTGGCACGTGATCTCATCCGATCTGATGTACAATTGATTGTGGAGAACTTGCGTAAGTAATATGAAGCTTTCAGCCGTAATTTCAACTTTTAATAGTAGGAAAGTCCTCAAAGAGTGTCTTGAGTCACTCAATTTTGCCGACGAAATAATTGTTGTTGACCACGAATCTGGAGATGATACCCTTTCTATTGCTAAAAAGTTCACAAAGCATGTCTTCACTCAGCCCAATGATCCAGCAAAAATAGATCTGCAGAAAAACTTTGGTTTTGGCAAGGCAAAAGGAGAATGGATTCTCTCAATTGATGCGGATGAGAGAGTGAGTAACGAGTTGGCTGAGGAAATACAAAAAGCAATTAAAAGCGATTCTTTTGCTGCATACAAAATTCCGCGCAAAAACATTATATTCGGCAGATGGATTGAGCATTCGTTGTGGTGGCCTGACTACCAGCTGCGTCTTTTTCAAAAGGGAAAAGGTAAATATGTGCAAGAGCGTGTCCACCAGGATCTGCAGGTAGATGGAGGTGTGGGGCAGCTCGAACAGCCTCTTGTTCATGAGAATTATCAGACAATTTCTCAGTATCTTCAGAAGATGGATGTCTATACAGAAAATGAGGCAGATGCTATGGCTAGGGAAAATATTCATATGCAATGGACTGATGCTGTCCGTATGCCGTTATCTGATTTTCTTAAGACATTTTTTCTTCAGGCTGGTTATAAAGATGGATTGCATGGATTAGTGTTGAGTATATTACAGGCTTTTTATTCATTTTTGGTTTTTGCCAAAGTCTGGCAAAAACAGGGTTTTAGAGAAGAGCAGGACAAGAAATTCACTACCATTCTCTTTAAAGAGTGGTTGAGGGCTCAACATGAGATATCGTATTGGTTTTTTTCCTCATTTGTCAGCGATACCCATAATCCACTGCGTAAGCTCAAATATTCCTTGCTTCGAAGAAGATCTGCAGCTAAACTAAAGAAATCAGCATGAAAAGCGTTTTTATCTCCATTCTTGATTACAACCAAAAAGAAACCACCCTTGCGTGTCTGGCGTCGCTTGAGAAAATTGAACACAAGGGACTACAAGTTAACGTCATTGTGATTGATAATTATCCGAAAGGAGTTCTTGAGATAGACACCAAGAAATACAAGAATATTTCAGTTATTTTGACCAAAACGCCTGACAATTTGGGATTTTCGGGTGGGCATAATGTAGGTATTGATTATGCGATGAAGCAGAATGCTGACTATGTCATCGTTCTTAATAACGACGTCATTGTCGATCGTGGCTTGGTACAAGAACTTGTCAAAGCAGCAGAGAGTAATGAGCGGATCGGCGCTGTTGTCCCCAAGATCTATTTCATGGCTGGCAACGAGTATCATAAGGATCGATACAAAAAATCAGAGCTGGGTAAAGTTTTTTGGTATGCCGGAGGAAAATTTGATTGGGATAATATTCAAGGTCAGCATATAGGGGTAGACGAGGTTGACAAAGGACAATATGACAACGAAGGCGAAACTGATTTATTGACTGGATGTTGTGTTCTTCTGACGAAAGCAGCACTTAGAAAGGTACAAGGATTTGACGCGGCATATTTCCTTTACTATGAGGATGCTGATCTCAATACCCGACTCAAACAGGCAGGATTTGTTATCTATTACGCACCAAAAGCAGTCCTCTGGCATGTTAATGCTGGAGCGACTGGGGGATCGGGATCAGTATTGCAGGATTATTTTATCAGTCGAAATCGGATGCGGATTGGTATGCGCTATGCACGATTGCGGACCAAGATTGCACTTATTCGTGAAAGCCTCAGAATTCTCGCCAATGGACGTGAGTGGCAAAAAAAAGGTGTAATTGATTACTACTTGGGACGCTTTGGTAAAGGTAGTTATCCCGTATGACCTCACACGCAATAACCGCAATAGTTCTTGCCAAAAACGAAGAAGGAATTATCGAAAAATGCCTCGATTCGCTTGGGTTTGTGGACAAAGTAATAGTCATTGACAATAACTCAACCGATACCACAGCGCAAATTGCCAAAAAAAAGGGTGCAGTTGTTATCACTTCTGATTCTCACGATTTTTCAAAGCTACGGGAGTTGGGTTTGAAAAAAATTACTTCTGGTTTTGTCTTATATGTAGATGCAGAT
>DASZRR010000063.1:0-2092 GCA_035549055.1 Patescibacteria group bacterium
AGGTGATGCGATAACAGGAGTTGGTATACTCGTGGGTTTGGGTTGGGGGGTAATGACTGCTGTCTGTTGGGCTGGCTGTGAGAGAGTGTTTTTACCAAGCCACAGGATGGCGATCCAGGCAACGAGAATAATAATGAGTGCGACCAAGACAAAATTAAGGAGCTTGTGATGGTTGCGTTTGGGTGGTGGAAGAGGTGGAACTGGTCCAGAGGAAGGTGTCTTGGGTGGCAGAGGAGATGGGGGTGGAATTTGGGCGGGATTCTGATGCATTTCTTGCTCAGCTTGACTCACAGGAATCTCAGTACTATATGGATTGTTCTGGGCAGTCTGGTCCATAGAGTAAGTATTGCAAGATCGATAGAAAATTGCAAATTATTTTCTTTCTACTTTAATCGTACATTCGGTCACCAAGGCCGCAATAGCACCCACGGCTGCAAGAGCGGGAGCGATGACCGCGCCGACGACTCCTATTGTCAGCGGGAAGGCGACAATCTCCTTGCCATTTTTGTCTAGAATAGTGATTTTACGCACATTGCCCTCATGCAAAAGTTCTTTGAATTTTTTGAGTAACTCTTCACCACTAACTTTGAAAGTCTCAGTCTTGGGTTCGTCAGTTTTATCTGATTTATTGTTCATTTTGACACGCACTGCCATATCTATCACCTCCTTTAAAAATTTGTATTACGTATACCGTATTATGTATCAAGTATACATGAGAATGCAGTGAGGGAAATCACGTCGGATCATGTAAAGTGGTGGCTTTTATGCCGGCGTTTGTGGACAAGAAGAACATCATTGATAAGAAAAACAAGTATCAGTACACTAATGACAATCAGAATCGCCTCAACGCTGATGCGTCCCTCGCGCTCCCAGTACACGTCGCGCAAGAAAAGCCAGAGAGCAAATTCGTCGACTGTCAGAGCAGCGCCAATACCAAAAAGAAAAGCAGAGATAAGTCTCACTTTTTTTTTGCCCCAAAAAGCTATCCCTGTGTAGCCGGTGATGAGGGCGAGGATAATGCCGGGGACCATATGGTGGATATGAAGTGGCCCCATTTGGTTGGGGAGGACATGAATCAGCTGAAGGTACGTAATAGTACGAGTAATAATGATCGTGAGGATAAAGACGATGAGGATGATAAATTGAGATTCACGATTTTGGAAGGCAATTTCATGATAGAGGTTTTTGATCCTGTGAAATGGACGCATGAGGTGAGTATACTGAGGCACATGGCAAATGGCAACTAGGCGAATTGCATAAGGAGTGATTTAGCGTGCTGTTTGATTTCTTCAGTGATGGTAACTATGACCATGCCGAGTTCAAATTGTCCATAAACGACGACTGCACCAAGCGGGGAAAGGAGCATTGCTGGCAGAGCCAGCAGATCTTCTTCTCCGTCTATGAGAATTGTTTGCGGCTGGATTTTTTGCAGCGCTTGGGTAAAGATTTGACCAAATTCAGGATTAATAGTACCGGCAGGATTGTTCAGCTGATAATCAATCTGTGGAAAGTATTTCTCTACATCATCAGTCAGAAGAGGTTGACGGTGCGTTTTGTTATCGATAACAGCAAGCGACGGAGTCAGGCCAGCCTTTTTTAGCGTAAGTGAGACGATATCGCCAATAGTGATAAGAGGAGAAGCAAGTTGTCGGGTGATATCACCTTCATTAGTGGTGATGTATCCAATGGGTTGTTGGAGTTGAGGGCGTATGTTGTCTGGGAGTTGGTATTCTATTTTTGATAAGAAAAACTTGAGATAGGATCGTCCTTCGCGGTCAATTTCGCCTTTACGAATGCGTTCAGAGCTGACTAGTTGTCCGTCATCTGCTAGCACATGGGGGACGATAATGATTTCGATTGATGGCAGACCTTGTAGGAGGCGCTGTTTTTGGATCTCTTGTGTGATTTTTGCTGTTGCCGGGCTGACAATAACTGCCTCAATACTCGCATCACTCAGAAGGCTTCCTTGGGGACTGAGGAGGGGGACGATGACAGCCCGATCGGAGAGATGATTGTTTTGCAGATATGCCTGCAGAGTAGCTTCTCTGACAGCATAGTCTTCGATCATTTCACTTTGTGATTTCTGGCTATA
>DASZRR010000064.1:0-2677 GCA_035549055.1 Patescibacteria group bacterium
AGAATTTTCGTAAAGTAATTTATACAGGTCCACATGCTCAGCTTGTTTTGATGAGTCTTTTACCGGGAGAGGAGATCGGTGAGGAAGTTCATAAGACTACCGATCAGGTACTTTTTTTTGTGGCAGGTGATGAAGAGGTGGAGGCTGTTATTAATGACAAGCCGTTTTGGGTAGAGGAACATGGGGTGGTTTTCGTTCCTGCGGGCACAAAACACAATTTTATCAATAAAGGATCAGAAGATCTCAAGCTTTATACTCTGTATGCTCCGCCAGCTCATAAGGACGGGACGATCCATGAGACCAAAAATGACGCAGAAAAGGAGGAGGAATATGAATAAAGAGACAAAAGATCAGGTATTACTTGTAATAGCAATTCTAGTTCTTTTCCTGGCAAGTTTTATTACCTGGACTCCATTGTCCTGGATCGTACTCATCGGTGTCATTGGTTTTCTTCTTATGTGGTATACAAGGGGGTATCATGATCATGGAAAATAAATATTTTGCCAATCGGGCAGAGGCGGGGACACTTCTTGCTCATCTGCTTAGACAGTATCAGAATCCACAGACTGTTATTTACGCTCTTCCTCGAGGAGGCGTAGTCACTGCCTCAGAAGTCGCGCTCTCTTTTCGTGCACCATTAGAGCTTCTTCTTACTCGCAAAATTGCACAAAGGGATGACCCTGAGTTAGCGCTTGCAGCAATTTCTGAGGAGGGCTATTTCGTCAGCGATTCGTTGACAATAGAACGTATTGAGCCTTGGACACAGCACGAAATAGAACGACAGCGGAAAGAAATAATTCGTCGACGTCATATCTATACTCCAGGCTACACTCGAATGCAAGCAACAGGCAAGACTGCCATCATCATTGATGATGGTGCAGCAACAGGATTGACACTTAGAGCCGGAGTGCTGGAATTGAGAGCAGAGCACCCCGCTCGTCTTATTGTCGCCTTACCTGTTTTACCTGCGAGTACGGCAGAAAGGCTAAGTAGTGAGGTTGATGATGTCGTTGCACTCCTTGAGCCACTGGATAGAGAATTTCTAGGATCAGTTGGTGCATATTATGCAGATTTTCATGATGTGAGTGATGCAGAGGTCAAAGCACTCATAGCAATTTGTGCAGGAAGAAAAGATTGGTCTTCAACTAGACCTATCTAAAAAGGAGAATTATGGATCTCAAATCAAGAATTGTCAGTCCACGTGTCATTATCGATGAAGGGACTCCTAAAGTTCCGCATTATTATGGCGATACAATTCGTAAGCTTTTTTTTGCTTCGGCTTTTGTAATGCTTTTTTTCATGCCATTTTTTACAAATTACATTCCAGTCAGCATCAAAGAAGGCTTGTTCATCGTTTTGGGAATTAGTATTTTTTCCGGGTTGACGAATCCACGTCTTTTCTGGGTTGCTGTGAGTGAGAGTATTATCTCCTTACTGTGTGTATTTGTTTTTGGCTATTACGCGGTCGATGCTTATCAGAAGTATACGTCTTCCAATTTGTATTTTTGGGTAAATGAACTTCAGGCACTGCTTTTCTTGGCAAGTTTGTATTTTAGCATCAAAACTGTGAGAGGGTTTTTGGTCGATCACACCCACGAAAGCGAAGGAGGTGAGAAAAATGGTATGTCCGCGTTGTGAAGAAGGGCAGCTCCAGAATGTCATTCTTAAATCGACTCACCAGAAAGCTTTTCTTTGCGAGATGTGTCAAGCATTCTGGTTGGAGGGGGACGTCGTCTCATCCCAATCAGCTCATTTTTTGCCTAGCTTTGCTAGTGGTCAGGACAAAGAGTATACTTTGGAGGAGGCAGAGGATAAAGATCAGGAACATCGTTCAGTCTTCTACCCGACACTCAAATAATGATGAAAAAGACGTATTTTATTTTGCTCGCCGATCGTAAGCAGGCTATTTATTTTCTTGTCACGGGAAGAGCTGTTATGAAAAAAGATATCTTGCTGGATCCATCAGTCCCGCAAAGAGTCAAACACGGTGATGATACCTGGGACGCACAGGATAAAATTTACCGTCACATTGAAGATCATTTGCATCGTCACCTCACAAAAGTTGCAGATAATGCCAAGAAATTTGTTGATGGAGAGAAGTTTGATGGTGTCGTTATTGGCGGCCACAAACAGTTGTTTTCCAAGCTTATTGAGCATCTGCCTCCCAAAATCTCGCAACAGGTGGTTGCGACATTTACGGCAGAGCTGAAAGTCCCGGATAATGCTATACTTGAGAAAGCTGAATCGGTAATTAGGTCAGTTGAGATGAAAGAGTAAGCTTGTAACTATGGCCCAAACTGAGAATACGCTCCAAATTAGCCACATCAATATCAGAATTAGTATCTCTATTCTAGTTTTTAAGTTATTCGTCGTTGAGATTTTTAGTCTGGCGGTTGTTATCGCTTTTTATACATTACTTTTTACAGCCCAAAATACCTCGATGATTTTTGTGACGATTGGCAGTTTGAGTATCCCACTTCTTATTATTTTGGCGATTCTCAAATTTGCTCTTACACTTTTTATCATCATTCAGTGGATTAATGAATACTACGAGATCACCACAACTGCAATTTTTCACCGTCGGGGAGTTATTTTCCGCAATGAAGAGAAATATCTTCTCACTCATATTCAGATGATTGTGGTGCATCAGACACTGATAGGCAGAATGTTCAACTTC
>DASZRR010000065.1:0-4019 GCA_035549055.1 Patescibacteria group bacterium
TATAATCAAATAACATTATATTTTTCTTCTATAGATTACTACACCGGTTTCGTCTTGTGATCCTGTAAAACCTTCTCTCATTAAAAAACTTGGATGAAAGGTATCACTCATTGGTTGTGTTTGAACTTCTGCAGCTCCAAGCTGACGAGCAATATCTATTCTGCGACTTAAAAGTTGTTTGTAAATTCCTCTTCGCCTGTCTTGTGGACGTACATATGCGTATGAAAGCTCTACCTCCTCTGATTTATCTGCTGCTCTTGAGAGAGCGCCATACCCTACAACTTCATTATTTTTATTTGAAACAACAATTGCTGCAAGCCAATCTTCGCAGGATGCTTCAAGTTCCGCCTGCAAATCTTCTGGGTCATCATGTCCTAACTCAGGTAGACCCAATACTTCACCATGCATGTGAGCAACATCATCTGTATATTCGCCAAGACTAATTTTTCCTTCGTCTCTTTTAATAGTTATATAACTATACTCTTGCTCAACCATGCCGAGATTATATCAAAAAGTTCGAATCCGAGTTTGAAAATGTTAAAATTAGTGTAATTTATGAGGCTAACTTTCTTTGCTGCCGAGCAGGGATTCGAACCCCAATAAACGGATCCAGATTCCGTTGTCCTACCATTAGACGACTCGGCAATAATTCCCAACCCTCAACAGTCGAGGAGTCCCTTGTGGACGACTCGGCAAAAGATCAGGAGTAGTCCCAATTGTAGCGAAAACGAGGCCAAAAAGCTACTTTTAGTGTACAATGCCCAAGGCGTTGAGGAGATAAGGAGTAAAAATGATCACACCTACGACGAGTGCACCAAGGGATGCCATCAGCACCATTCCTGCAGAGACATCTTTGGCAATCTTGGCTTCTTCCCGATACTCCTTAGTGATAAGGTCTACCATTTTCTCAATTGCCGTATTGAGCATCTCAGCAATAATTACGAGAAGAATCATCACACCCAGTAAGCCAATTTCAAAAGGGGACACATCGAAATAAATAGTGAGTCCAATGACCAAGACTGTTGCTGCTAGGTGAATAGTAAAATTCTTATCATGCTTAAGAGCATACCTAATCCCCTGCCAAGCAAATTGAAATGATTGTAGCAATGAATGACTTTTCATCACGAAAGAGATATATTTAATAGTACTTTAAATACCACAAACATCACAACAGGAATAATAATTCCAATGATACCTCCCGCAATTACTTCCTGATGGGTGTGTCGACGAGCATGGATTCGTGACCAACCAATAAGTGGAATCAAAAATAAAAGAAGTAAAAACTGTCCTCCATACAAAACACTAAGAGAGAAAATCATAGCAGTAATCGTCGCGACATGAATACTAGCCTTAATGCGAGTAATAAGAAAACTAAAAACCAAAAGACTGAAAAAAACTCCACTTAACGAAATAAAAAGAACGACAGGCCCCCGGAAATAAAATAATCCACAAAAATATCCAATCGCAAAAAGCGACATCAGGAGGAAAAAGTAAGGTCGTTGTTCTTTTTTGGATATATCCAAATCGCTAAAGTATCTTTTTTGGACCAAACAATAAACGACAATACCCAGCAGGAGAAGAAATGCCAAGGAAAAAAGACTCCATTCTACAGCTTCTTCTGTACTCCCCGTCTGACGAAGCACTAAAAGATAAGGAACGGGGACAAGGAGAAAATAAGGATTAAAAATAAAAGATGTTACTCGGGCAATAAGTGAAATCATAATCAACTGAGAAGACGCAATCTCTCAAGAATTTTTTCTTTACCCAAAATCTCAAGCGATTGCGGCAAAGGCAATCCTTTCTCTTTACCGGTAAAAAGGTAATAAAGAGTCGGCATACGAGCACTATGCTTTTCTAAAACAGTTTTGAGCGCAACCAAAATCTCTTGTTCATTCCATTTCCCTAAATCTTCTAAAACGGATCGTAAGTCAAGGATAATCTCTTTCTCCAGTTGATCACGAGGCGAGATCGCAGGAGCAGCAAAGAAAAACCCGGTCAATGTGTCAAAATCTTTCAAGGTCTCCATACGAGTTTTGAGAAGTGGTAACAATTTTCTGATAATCGCATCATCGATTTGACGACCTGGATAAAAATCACTAATCTTTTGTAAAAGAATATCATCATCCATATTTTGGATATACTGTTGATTCATCCAAGTCAGCTTTTGAAGGTCAAACCGAGCACCTTGCGATGTGATTTGTGTAATATCAAAAAGAGTGACAAACTCGTCAAAACTATAAATTTCTTTCCCTTCGGGATGATTCCAGACAATGTTGGAGAGATAATTGAGAACCGCCTCAGGTAAATACCCTCCTTCTCGGTAATAATCAACTGAGGCATGGCCGTGTCGTTTAGATAATTTGCCTTTCCCATCACTATTAAGAATTAAGGGAAGATGGGCATGCACTGGCATCTCCCAGCCAAAAAATTCGTAGAGCAGGACATGCTTGGGAGTTGAGGATACCCATTCGCGACCACGAAAAACGTGACTAATTTCCATCAAGTGATCATCGACAACCACTCCTAAATGATACGTTGGAAAACCATCAGATTTAAGAATCACCTGGTCATCTATGGTGTTGCTCTCAAACTCAATATCTCCCATGATCAAATCATGGAGAACGACAGTTTGATTGTCAGGGACTTTCATTCTGATGACATAAGGCAGATCGGCAGCTCGTTTTTCTTTTACCTCTGACTCTGTTAGTTTTCGACATGTCCTATCATACATAGGACTCTGGTGATTTTTCTCTTGTTCCTTGCGCATCTCTTCCAAACGTTCTTTTGTACAAAAACAATAATAAGCATGTCCTTTTTCAACTAACTCCAAAGCATACTTTTGGTAGGTTGACAGCCGTTCAGACTGTCGATATGGCCCAAAAGGACCTCCTTGCAAAGGACCTTCATCCGGTGTAAGTCCAAACCAGTCTAGCGAACGAAAAATAACTTCCTCAGCTCCCTCTACAAATCGAGTCCTATCTGTGTCTTCAATGCGTAAAATAAATTTACCTTGGTACTTTCTCGCGTAGGCAAAATCAAAAAGCACTTGGTAGATAGTACCAATATGTGGAAACCCTGTTGGTGAAGGAGCGATACGAGTACGAACGTTGTGCATAACTACTTTTGCCTCAGCTTCCTTGCATTATACAGTTCTTATTACTTATACTCAAGGTATGCTCAGTCTTCACGACGCTACAGAACTAACAAAAAATATTGCCAAATGGGTCGGGCTGGCAATTGCAGCGATTTTTGTAGGGGTCCTACTCTACAGAGGGGTCAAATTGATCATGACGACTTTTTTCCCCAAGCCTCCGCCTCCACCAAAAGTTGCGTTTGGTAAATTACCACCACTTCTTTTTCCACCCAACGCCTCAAATATTCAATTTATATTTCAAATTGATACTGTTTCGGGAGGATTGGGTAATTTCCCTGATCGGGAAAATGTCTACAAAACAATCCCATCTGTCCCCAGTCTTCTTGACCTCCAGACTGCTCGCAATTTACTATCTGGAACACCATTTATCTTTAACGAACGTCCTTTGACAGATACAGTTTATACGTGGACTGATAGTTCGCGCCCCGATAAAATGATTACCTACAACATTGTCTCAGAAGATTTCACGATCACATCTGACTATCCTTCTTATACTGACTTAGATCCTCTACCTCGATTGGACAGGGATGCAGCTCTGACGAGCGCTCAAAATTTTTTACAAAACCTCAATCTATACCCGCTTGACCTTGATGATAATAAAACTTCTATTCAGTTGTTGTCCTTGGAGGGTACAAAAGTTGTCGCTGCTAGTAGTCTCTCAACTGCGCAGTTGGCTAGAATTGACTTTTTCCAAAAAAACCTTAACAAGTTACCAATTGTCTATCCGAATCCACCTTATTCTACTATGCATTTCCTCTTAGGAGGAACTAACTCAACTGAAATATTAGAAGGCAAATTTGACCATCAAGCAATTGATACACTCAATACTACCTACCCTATCAAAACACCCCAACAAGCCTATGAC
>DASZRR010000066.1:0-9139 GCA_035549055.1 Patescibacteria group bacterium
TTATGTCTGACACATGGGACAATAAAAGGTACTCCTGCCTGCCTGAACGAGCCTGACAATTTCTCCTTGGTCTCGTGGACACCTCTTGCCTTTTTGGCCATAGACTAAGAAATGATTCTGGTATTCTCCTTTCCCGCCTTCGACATTAATATAGTTTGTTTCACTGGCACCTCCATAAGCAATGCCTTTTTGCAAAACTTCCTCAACTGCCGCAAAAAGATTATCTACCTCTAAGCTTGTTAAGCTCTTTGCTGGTCGTCTTGGATCGATACGCGCTAGATACAGAGAGTCATTGGCATAGATATTGCCAATCCCGCTAATCTTGTGTTGATCCATTAGGAAGGGCTTAATCGGCATAGATGAGGACGCTAAGATATGGCTAAATTGTTGAATCGTTAAATTCCTCAGTGGCTCTGGACCGAGAGATGTAAAAAACGGTTGCTCTTGCAACTCACTTGTTTTGATAACTTTTAGCCAGCCAAACTGACGGATGTCATTAAAATACAAGCTACTCCGTTCTCCATTCCCCGCTCTCAACTGGAAAATCACATGCGTGTGTTTGGTAGGTAGCTCTAAAGGCAAATCAAGTTTGGGATGGAAATTTTTACGCGTCTCTGGCCCGACATACACAAATTGTCCGGTCATTTTGACATGCGCAGTAATACTCATTCCGTTAGACAAATCGATAACCAAGCCCTTACCATAACGCCTCATGGCAATGATTTGTGCTCCTAGCAACTGTTGTGGATCACCTTGAAATATCTTACCTAGGCGTATTTCAATCGACGCAATAGTCTTCCCGACAATATATCGTTCAAGACCTCGTCTGATAGTCTCAACCTCTGGCAACTCTGGCATGGACAGATTGTACCACGATGATAAAAGATAAGTGACCTATAGTTTGATTTTGTCTCTCTTTTTTGCTATGATTAACAGACAGACATGGAATAATTCCATGTCTATTTTTTGTCAGGTACTCACCAACTCTTTTTGGTAGTATCTGCCTATAAGAGAGATCGTAGATCTATCATTGGCGATAGATTGACAGCTCTCTTTCGCACTTTTATAGCTTGTTGTGATGTATCCTCTCTATCACTCTCTTTTCGCCAGTTGGCGAATCGCAAGAGAGACGTTGGCTGCAGCGTTGTGGAAGTATGCGTACTTCTAGAATGCCGCAGTCAACCTGAAGGAGAAGATGGGTGCTCCTCGTTCAGGGACAAACGGCGAATCGTTATCCGCTTTACCGAAGGGGGTTCAATGGTTTGGGAAGCTCTGGCATGGTACGCACCATGCATCGTCGCAATGTTCTTTCCTGATCGTGCGTGGAGGCGCCGCTTGCGCCTTACGCTCGCCTACGCAACCAGTCGGCAACGTCGTCGCGCACCGGAGAACTGAAATGGACACACCAGAAATTCTCGCCGTGATTTTCGGCACCATTCTCGCCATCATCATGGTGGGTGGAGGCACATTTTTCCTCGTGTCCACCCACAAGATGAACTCGAAGCGCTAGACATCACATCAGGCGGCGTCCCCGGCCCAATTCGGCCGGGGGCGCAAGCCAAAAAAACTCTCCTTTAAAGTTAAATTAACTATAAAAAACTACTTAGCAGCTACTAACGAGGCGATTGCAGAATTGAACCTTTTCTTTGAGAACTTCTCGGCTTGCTGGCGACAGTCCTCTGCTCTAAAACTTTTTCTGCCAAATACTTTTATTTGCTCTATCAAGCTTTCTACTGTTAATTGATCAAAAAATAGACCTGTCTTATTTTCAACTACTGTCTCTTTGACTCCACCCGACCGGAAAGCAATAACTGGTGTTCCCTGACCCATCGCCTCAACCGGCGTGATGCCAAAGTCCTCATCCTCTGACGCAAATAAAAAGGCGCGTGCGCCAGCCATCAACTCCAATTTTTCCTCGTCTGTTACCTCCCCGACGAACTCTACCGTTTTGCCAGCCAACGCTCGCAACTCTTCACCATACCCGGCAAAAGCTTTGCCGAAAACTTTAAGCGGCAGTTTTAGTTCAGTACAGGCTTTGACAATCACATCAACGTGTTTGGCCCGCGCGAGTCTCCCACCTGTCAAAAAATAACTACGACTTTTTTTTGAGTCTGAATTCAGAATTTTAGATTCTGAATTTAATTCCACTGGTGGATAGATAACGACTGCGTCTTTACGGTAAAACTTGGCTATACGAGCTTTCACTTCCTCAGAATTGGCAATAAATTGATCGACCTGTTGGGCAGAATTGAAATCCACCATACGCAAGAAATGATTGATTGTCTCGCCGATAATTCGTAAAACCAGATTGTTCTTCCACTCCCGCGCTGTCGCGTACCCATACAGATATCGCGGTGGCGTATGACAGTAGCAAAAAAGTCTAGCTTTTTTCTTAGTGAGAGTATTGGGGAAATACGCTCCCGTACTTGAGGTAATAATGACGTCATACTTGGAAAAGTCAAATGACTGAAAGGCCAGAGGCGACAACAGGCGAAAAGGACTAATGAGCTTGGCTTTGCCGGGAATATACTGCAGGAAAGACGTATGAATTTCCCAAGCCTCAAACCTTTTTCGATGTGGTCCTAAGTATGAGGGTAAATAAACAGTTGTATAGACATCGGCGTCAGGATAGATTTCGTGCAATGCCTCAAGTACCCGTTCTGCTCCACCGTATTCTTTGATATAGTCATGCACCAAAGCAACTTTCATCATATATCTTTAGTCAAGTAGCCCAAGTTGTCCGTTACTTGTGGCTGCTTTTTTGTTCGCAAGCTCCGGATAACGAGCATCCAGCCGACTGATCAGACTCTTGAAGTTATGTTTGGCAAAACCTTCCCGCAGGGCGACCAGGTCTAGATTCTCAACTTTGCAGGCAGTCAAATCCAAATGAACAGGCGCATCAGTGATGATGGTGGCCAATTTTTTGGCGAGAGCTCCCTGCTCTGCATCCGTTGCCAACTTCAAAGCAATTTTCTCAGGAACCTCATCAATTCGCTTGTATAACTCTTCAAATGTGCCAAATTTTTGCAGCAGATTTGCAGCTGTTTTGGGACCAATGCCCGTAATACCAGGATAGCCATCTGATGGATCACCAAGCAGCGCTTTGTAGTCGACAAATTGCATGGGCGTGACGCCATATTTCTCCTCAACGAGTGCTTCATCAAAAACGACTGTCTTGGTCATACCGGTAATAAGCATAATAACTTTGGTTTTTTCATTCACCAGTTGGAGTATATCCCGATCTCCTGTCACGATAAATGTCACAAGGTCTTTCTCCTTGTTGGCTTGATGAGCAAACGTCCCAATGACATCGTCTCCTTCATACCCTTCAGAGGAGACCACCTGGGCTTTTAATCTCTCCAAGAGTTCATCAATCAATCCGACCTGATCTGAGAGCTCGCTAGCCATTGGCGGACGATGTTCATGGTATCCTGCAAACATACTCTGTCTTACGGTTGGCTTGGAGCGGTCGAATGCGACAACTAAATAATCTGGTTTTTGTTCATTGAGGATGGTCAAGAACATGCCAAAGAAGCCATACACTGCGTTGATAAGCTGTCCGTTGCTATTGGTGAGACCAGGCATGGCGTGATAAGCTCTATGGAGCAAAGCACTCCCATCAATTAAAACGAGCTTCTGCATGAAGCTATTGTAACACAGCATAAGAACAATAATACTTTATAAAAAACCATACTTGATTTTTTACTTTTTTGAATTTTGAGTTGTGTCTTAGGATTTCACTTTGGCGGGGGCAACTTTGGGGCCAATGAGCTTGATAAAGTCGTCTGCGTCCAGTGTCTCTTCTTTGAGGAGCTCTTCTGCAAGTAAGTCTAGTCTCTTGCGGAGAGAGACGAGAATTTGGGTCGCACTCTTATAACTAGCATCAATAATTTTTTTAACCTGCTCGTCAATTTTGGCACTCATCTCCTGTGAAAGTTCTGGCTGCTCGTAAGGACTACGCGGCTCCTGATCGAAAGTAATTGGCCCCAACTCGCTCATGCCAAACTTCATCACCATCGCTCGTGCCACATGCGTGGCCTTCTCCAAATCATTGGATGCGCCCGTTGTCACCTCTCCAAAGATGAGCTCCTCAGCCGCTCTCCCACCCATCATGACGGCAATTTGCTCCAGGAGTCTCGTCTTGGTCTCATGCACGCGATCAATATCTTCCATCATGGTATGTCCCAAACTCATCCCACGGGAGACAATTGAGATACGATGCACAGGGTCCATATGCGGCATCTGCCATGAGACAAGCGCGTGTCCAGCCTCATGATAGGCAGTCATACGACGATCATCCTCAGACTGCAGGCGTTTTTTCTCAGGGCCCAGCTTGACTTTAGTCGCTGCTTCCTCTAAATCGTCCATATCAATTGCTTTTTTACCCAGGCGTGCGGCTAAGATCGCTGCTTCATTGAGCATATTTTCCAAATCTGCCCCTGAAAACCCAACTGTTCTCTTGGCAGCTTTCTCCCAATCAACTTCTTTGGTGAAAGGCTTTCCTTTAGCGTGAATCATCAAAATTGCCTTGCGTCCTTCGACGTCTGGTAGCTCCAAACTCACGCGACGATCAAATCGTCCCGGTCTGACAAGAGCTGGGTCCAGGACATCTGGCCTGTTGGTAGCGGCCATGACGACAATCTGCTCATTGGGTGTAAAACCATCCATCTCAACGAGAATTTGATTGAGCGTTTGTTCCCGCTCATCGTGTCCACCGATAAATCCTCCACCCCTCTGACGACCAATTGCGTCAATTTCATCAATAAAAATAATAGCTGGCTGAGCCTTCTTGGCCGTATTGAAAAGATCTCGTACCCGTGATGCGCCCACGCCGACAAGCATCTCCATAAACTCACTACCCGCCATACTGAAAAAAGAGACGTTAGCCTCCCCAGCGGTGGCCCGCGCGAGGAGAGTCTTCCCCGTTCCGGCAGGACCCACCATCAAAACACCCTTGGGAGTGCGTGCCCCCATGGCTTTATATTTTTGCGGATTACGTAAGAAATCAACAACCTCAGTCAGCTCTTGTTTGGCTTCATCCACGCCTGCGACGTCATTGAAGGTCACTTTTGGCGTATCTTTGCTGTAGAGTTTGGCGCGTGATTGTCCAAAAGAAAAAATACTCTCCTGCGTCCCTCGGGCCTGGCGGAAAATGAAATAGAAAAAAGCGACCATCAACAAAATCGGCAGCACTGTCCCAAGCAAATTGACCCAGCCGTTAAAGCCTGCTGTATCAATAACCGTGACTTTGACATTTCTGTCCTTCAGAGAAGCACCGGCGTTATTAAAAAGAGTATAGACATCAGAAGATGGTTCCTTGACTGCTTCGACTTTATTGCCATTTTTAAGAGTAGCCGCCAATTTATCATCGGTAACTATAATTGACTGAACCTCATTTTTCCTAACATCGTTAATAAGTTCTGAGACAGAAATAGACTTTGATTCATCAATCGGAGCACTGAAGGCGCCCAAAAGGAGTAGCCCAAGAAGGATGAGAAATCCGTAGAGAATAATATTCTTCCAAGAAGTTTTGATCTTAAGGGGATTTATTTTGTTTTTATTTTTGAAAGGCGTTCCCTTCCTGCCGTTTGCAGCCATGTGAGTGCAACGAGTATAGCAAAAAAATGTCTTCAATGCTAGTCAACTATTGGGAAGACGATAATACCTCCCCTCTAGGATAACTAACCCATCTTTTTGCATCTGCTGCAAAATTTCTGTGAGTCTTATCGACTCAATCCGATTGCGTTTTGCGAAATAATCAACTAGTCCTGGCAAAGAGATCTTCCCAACCTCCAAAAGGAGTTTGAGCGTCTCGCCCCGATAGTAACGATTTGAGGTCACGAAAGGTGACTGCTTGGGCACAGGAATTTTTTTGTCCTTCAATGCTACAGCGCTGTAATCCATCAAGGCCTGATTCCAGGTATAGGCGTGACCTTTGGGCAGAATTTTTTCTGCGACTTCTTTAATTTTCTTCTCGTTAGGCAGAATACCTTGAAAAAATTCGTGGGCAATCACTTTACGGATATTCGTATCAATGACTGGAATCTGTGCAGCAAAAGCAAAACAAGCAATCGCTGAAGCTGTATAGACGCCAATGCCTGGTAGTTGTTCTAGCTCTATCACACGAGAAGGAAATCTTCCTTTATACTCAAATAGAATCATTAAGGCTGCTTTCTTAAGATTCAGCGCGCGCCGGTTGTAACCAAGTCCAGACCACAATCTAAGAACCTCAGTTGTCTTTGCTGAGGCCAAACTCTCAAGTGTTGGAAATCTTTTTAGCCAGGCTTCATATTTGGGAATGACACGGGAGAGCTGCGTCTGCTGCGACATGACTTCGGAGATTAAGATGTTGTAAGGATCTCTGGTTTGTCTCCAAGGCAAATCCCGCTGATTGATCTCGTACCACTGAAGAATTTTCTTTTGGAATGCTTTGACTCGCCGCTGAGTTATAACCATGAGGAGTAAATTCTGAATTCTAGATTTTTAATTCTCAATTGCTAAAAAGCCCATTTTGGCTTTGACTTCTTTGATCGTCTCGTGGGCTTGTACTCGGCAGCGCTCAGTGTGAGAGCGTAAAATCTCGTCAACGATTTCTGGATGCTCTTCAAAATATTTACGCTTTTCTTGAATTGGTTGCAATTCGGCAAAGACGCTATCGGCAATGTCTTGTTTCATGTCGCTATAACGGATTTTTCCTTCCCTGTAGTCCTGAGTATATTTGCTATACATTTCTTGTGTTCCAAATAACTTTAGGAAGCTAAAAAGATTAGCAACATTTCCTTTTTCTGGGATCTCTCCACCCTTCGTGCCACTGTCAGTTGGAGCAGTTGCTAAACGTTTTTTAATTGTCTCCAAATCATCAGTCAAGCTAATAAAACTCCCCTCCACTGATTTACTCATCTTCCCCTCTCCTGTTAGTGATGGCACATACTCTCCCTCTGTGGCAAAACGTTGGGGCTCAGGAAATGTCTCGCCAAACATGCTATTAAATTTACGTGCAATTTCACGCGTCACTTCTAAATGCGGCTCCTGGTCAATCCCTACTGGCACCAACTCACCTTTATAGAGCATGATGTCTGCTGCCATGAGGACCGGATAGTAGAGTAATCCCATGTTGACATACTTTGGATGTTGAGCTTTTTTGTCTTTGTAGGTTGGTAGATCTTCAAGCCTGGAGACTGGATAAATCGTACTGAGGTAGTAAGCAAGCTCCATGTGCTCAGGCACAAATGACTGTACTTCCAATAAACATTTTTCAGGATCAAGTCCTGCTCCTAAATAATCCAGAATCACACTACGCGTTGCCTCAGCTAATGTGGTTTTCTCGTAAGGAGTCGTGATCGCATGCAGATCCACAACCGAAAAAACACAGTCATATTGATCCTGCACAGCCAGCATTCCCTTGACAGCTCCTAAATAGTTGCCCAAGTGGAGTCTGCCCGTGGCACGTATGCCTGAATAAACTTTTTGTTTCATAGCTTGATTATAGCATCAATGAACGCACAAACGTGCGTACTTTTTGTTCTCTTTCCTTTCCTTTGCACTCTTGGGTAATTTTAACTAACGCGCTGCCCACCACTGCAATCTCTGCATGCGGCTTGAGTGCCTTAATATGTTTTGGAGAGGAGATGCCAAAACCAACTGCCAAAGGTTGTTTGATATATTTTTTCACTATTTTCAGATAGGCTGCCAGATGAGGATCTAAGTCTTTCCTAACTCCTGTTATTCCCTGCCGGGCTGAACAATAGACAAAACCCTCAGCATACTTTGCATTTTTTTGAAGACGACTAACCGTTGAGGCTGGCGAGACAACACGAATGACCGGTAAATTATATTTCTTGGCGAACTGCAAGAAGTGCTCTTCTTCTTCCTCCTCAAGCGGCATATCCGGAATAATCAGTCCGGCTGCACCGGCTTTTTTTGCATCTTTACAGAATTTCTCCACGCCATAACGAAAAACAGTGTTGTAATACCCCATAAACAAAAGAGGAATCGCAACTTGGGATGACAACGTTTCCATCGCTACAAACGCGTCGCGGACTTTCGTCCCATGCGCCAAGGCTTCTTCGCAAGCTTTCATAATCGTCGGACCATCTGCTAATGGGTCTGAGAATGGAATTTGTAACTCGATAAAGTCCGCTCCTTCTGCAGCCATCAGCTTGACCAGACGTATTGTTTTACGCAGCGAAGGATAGCCTACGATGACATGTGTCATTAAGCCCAATCGTTTTTCTTTCTTAATTTTTTTTACCTGCTCTTCAATAGTTACCATAGTTATTTACTCAATTTGTGTCTTTAAAAACTCCTGAAAACTCTTATCTTTGAGCTCACGAGCCAAGATGAAAAGGTCTTTGTCTCCCCGTCCTGAGAGATTAACGACTATACTTTTTGACTTTGATAAGGTCGGAGCGAGTTTAAGTGCGTAAGCAACAGCATGAGCTGATTCCAAAGCTGGGACAATCCCCTCAGTCTTGGCAAGTAGTTTGACTGCCTCGATAACTTCTTTATCCAAAGCTGAAACAAACTGCACCCGCTTCGTATCATGCAGATACGCAAGCTCTGGCCCAATCCCTGCATAATCTAGACCTGCCGAGATGCTATGTGTGAGCGAAACCTGCCCATCCTCATCCTGCAGAAAATATGATTTAAAGCCTTCAATTACTCCTACTTCTCCTCCTTGGAAACGGCTGGCGTGTTGACCAAGTTTTTTTCCTCTCCCTCCTGCCTCAACGCCAACGAGATGAACAGACGAATCAGGCAGAAAAGCAGTAAAGGCACCCATCGCATTACTCCCTCCGCCGACACAAGCGATGACATAATCAGGCGATTGCTCTTCGAGCTTTTGCAGTTGTCTTTTGATTTCCCTTCCTACAACTGATTGGAAATCTCGCGTCATCGTCGGGTAAGGATGCGGTCCCACAACTGAACCGAGCAAATAATAATGATCTTTGACATTCTCAATCCAGTCCTTTAAGGCGGCATTGACCGCGTCCTTGAGCGTCTGACTACCATACTCGACAGGAATCACCCTGGCACCCAGTTGTTCCATCAAAAAAACATTTGGCCGCTGCCTCGCGACGTCGACTGCTCCCATGTAGACTTTGCAGCTAAAACCAAATTTTGCAGCTACTGTCGCACT
>DASZRR010000067.1:0-3519 GCA_035549055.1 Patescibacteria group bacterium
CAATGGCTTGATGCGTATCGGTACAACAGAGCATGTTAAAGCAATTTTTGCACATATTGGTGTACCAGTTGAGATTATTGAGTGCGAAAGGGAGATGCTCAAGAGACTAGAAGGTGTTGTAGATCCAGAGAAGAAAAGAAAAATCATTGGAGGGTTTTATATAGAAAAGTTTGAAGAGGAAATGCGTCGACTCCAAAAAGAAGGTAAAAATGTACAGTTTCTTTTACAAGGGACAATTTACTCAGATGTCATTGAAAGTAAAGGGACAAAGCATGCGTCAAAGATTAAAAATCATCATAATGTCGGAGGCTTGCCTGAGGAAATGAAGCTAGATTTGCTTGAGCCACTGCGTACATTTTACAAAGATGAGGTACGGAGTATTGGGACAGAACTGGGGCTGCCTGAAGAATTTGTCTGGCAACAAGTCTTTCCAGGGCCGGGTTACGGTGTCCGTATCCGTGGAGAAGTTACGCAAGAAAGGCTTTCGGCAGAACGTTTGGCTGATAAGATAGTCCTTGAGGAAATTACCAAAGCTGGTTGGCTGCGTAAAGTGTATATGTCGTTTGCCATCATGACGGGGGCAGAATCTACCGCTGTCAAAGGAGACGGAAGAGCCTTTAGTGAGGTTGTGGCAGTCCGCGTCATCGAGTCCAAAGATGTCATGACGACAGTCTGGTCTCGCCTACCCTATGACGTCTTGCAAGCTATCTCAAGTCGCATTGTGAATGAGGTCCCAAATATCTCACGAGTAGTCTACGATATCACCACCAAACCTCCAGCAACGATGGAATGGGAGTAGGCTCAGTATGTTGGGGTAACTTCTCGTAAAGCAGATTTACCAATATCTCGTCTGAACTGCATGCCTGGGAAATAAAGTTTGCGGGGCTCACTCTCAATAAGCGACATGACTTTTTGTTTGGCCTCAAAAAGCGTTGCACCTCTGGCAGTTGGGGAAAGAATGCGTCCTCCATTGGTGACGATTGTGCCATCTGGATTTCTCAGGGTTGCACCATGGAAGACTGCAATGTCTGGATCAGAGGCGGTGTCAAGAATCTGGATCGGGTCCCCTTTTTTCGATCCTGGATAATTATCGGCAGCGAGCACGACAGTCATCGCGGTTCCGTCTTTGAATGCAATGTTATTTCTTCTAAATTGTCCTTGTGCAGATTCTAGGCTGATAGGTACCAGGTCATCAGCAAGCATCATCATCTGTGCCTCTGTCTCAGGGTCGCCGAAGCGAGCATTAAACTCGAGTACCTTTGGGCCATTGTTGGTAAGCATGATGCCAGCATAGAGAACGCCTTTGAAAATAGTTTGCTCCTCACGCATAGCGTCGATTGTCGGCTGGAGTATTTCTTGGTAGATACGCGTTTGCATTTGTGAACTGACAAAAGGTACTGGAGTATAGGCTCCCATTCCGCCTGTATTGGGACCTTGATCGCCATCGAGTAAGCGTTTGTGGTCTTGACTGGGAAGAAGAGGCAAAATCGTAGTACCATCTGAGATGCCTATGGCTGAGACTTCTTCTCCCACCAGAAATTCTTGGAGCACAATTGGACCGAGTGTACTAAAGATTTTTTTGGCGTAAATGTCTCGAATTACTTCTCTGGCTTGTTCTTTCGTCTCGGGCATAAACACTCCCTTGCCTTGCGCGAGACCATCAAGTTTGATTACCAGGCCATCCGGCCAGGGACAATTGTCAACAAAGTCAAGAGCGTCCTCTTCACGTGTAAAGGCGAATGACTGAGGTGATGGAATCTCAGGATGACGTGCCAAAAAATCAGCCGTCCAAGCCTTGCTCCATTCGAGTCGAGCAGCCTCTTTGGTCGGGCCAAAAATTGACAGTCCTTCTCGGGTGAATTCATCTACGATACCTAGAGCCAGCGGATCTTCAGGCCCAACGATAGTATGCGTTACCCCCAAATCATGGGCATATTTGATAAGTTCATCTATTTCTTTGGTACCACGTGGGATACTGCGCGCGATTTGTTCCGTGCCTGCGTTCCCTGGGGCGTTGTAAATGTCTTTGACAAGAGGTGATTGGCGGGCTTTCCAGGTGAGCGCATGTTCGCGTGCGCCAGCACCAACAATCAGCAGAGTATGAGGTGAAGTCTCATGCATTGACCGAATTTATCCTAAGGATATTTACTCAGTGTGTCAAGATATCTCCCATCTGAGAGACGTGCTACAATAGTCCCTGCCTATGGATCAAGTCGCCCAAATCCGAGATAAGCTAGATATCGTCTCGTTCCTCTCTGAATACATTACCGTCAAAAAAGCTGGGCGCAATTTCCGCGCACTCTGCCCTTTCCACAATGAGAAATCGCCTTCCTTTATGATCTCGCCTGAGCGGCAGGTCTGGCATTGTTTTGGCTGCGGCAAGGGCGGAGATATTTATACTTTTTTGATGGACTATGAGCATATTGAGTTCCCTGAGGCTTTGCGAGTGTTGGCCAAAAAAGCAGGCATTGAGCTCGTGCAGACGAAAGCTGAGGCAGGTCTCAGCTCGCGGAAAGAGCGCCTGTATGCACTCAACAGGATTGCTTCGGAATATTATCATTATATCTTGACCAAACACAAAGTCGGGCAGCGAGCGAGAGATTATTTAGCAGGACGTGGACTCAACGAGCGAGTGCTTGAGACTTTTCAATTAGGCTTTGCTCCAGGAGTGGGTACCGCTCTCTCTGACTATCTCCTTAGAAAAAAAGGGTATGCTAAAGACGATCTTGTGGATGCGGGTCTGGTCTTTTTGAGAGGGCGAGAGGTTGCCGATTTTTTTAGAGGGCGACTTATCTTCCCAATTATTGATCATAGGGACAATGTAGTTGGTTTTTCTGGCCGCGTTTTGGATAAAGACGCCAAGACTTCCAAATATATCAATACGCGTGAGACGCTTATTTATCACAAAGGTGAAGGGTTTTATGGTCTCAACATCACCAAAGACGCAATCCGCAAGGAAGGCAGAGCAATTCTCATGGAGGGAGAGTTTGATGTCCTGAGCTCATTTCAGGCGGGAGTAAGCAATGTGGTGGCTATCAAAGGAACGGCCTTGACTGAGATGCAGATTACACTCATTGCCCGTTATGCACCCAAAGTGAGTATTCTTTTTGACGGCGATAAAGCGGGCCAAGAAGCCATCAAGCGGAGTCTACCCCTTTTTGAGAAAAAGGGTGTTCAGGCTTCAGTTATCTTGCTTGAGGAGGGCAAAGACCCGGATGAGGCTATCAAAAATGATCTTGGCGCCTACAAGCAAGCGATCAAAAAAGACATTGGCGTTTATGACTACCTTTTTGACGCAGCTGTCAAAGGGGGCGATCCCCAGACTGTTGAAGGCAAGAAAGCCATAGCAGATGCATTTCTACCAGTCTGTAGTAGTATGACCAACGAAATTGTCAAAGAACATTATCTCCGGAAGTTAAGCCAGGTCTTGAATACGACCTATGAAAGTATTATCAAGGAGTTGGAGCGAAAAAAGATGGCTGAAAAAACAGTCAAAGTTAAAGTCCCTTCAGTTATACT
>DASZRR010000068.1:0-7773 GCA_035549055.1 Patescibacteria group bacterium
GTAACATATTCAGTCGAAGCAACACGCGTTGGTCGTCGAACAGACTTGGATAAATTAACACTTAAAGTTTGGACAAATGGTACAGTTGATCCGCGAGATGCTTTAGAGAAAGCGGCTCGTATCTTAAGTAGTTCTTTCTTACAGATTTTTGAACCCCAAGCAACAGAAGTTGTGGACAATATGGTAACTCCAGCTAGCTCTTTACCAGCAGGTATTGCAAGGATGACAATTGATGAGTTAGATCTCCCAACGCGGATTTATAACAGTTTGCGTAATGGTGGTATTGAATCAGTTGAGCAACTCCTCCAGACACCACGCAAAGATCTTATTTCTATGCGCAACATGGGCGGTAAGTCAATCTCTGTTATTGAAGAAAAGTTGAAGGAAAAAGGGGTTTCTTTTTCAATCTAGTTAAAGATATTAAGATCGTAGGATACTAAAGATATTAAGAGAAGTTCCTCAAATTACGATGCCCCTTACTATCTTACATACCTTACTATTTTAATATCTTTTTTCATATGAAGAAGCAAGTTTTTGGCAGACAGCTCCATCGAGATACAAATCAACGGAAAGCTCTTTTTAAAGGGCTTGTTTCTGAGTTGGTGATGCATGAGCGAATTGAGACAACCGAACAAAAAGCTAAAGCTATTAGAGCTCAGGCAGAGAAGCTCGTAACCAAAGCTAAAAAAAATGATTCTGCACACGCAAAGGAGCTTTTGCAAGCATATCTTACCACTGAAGCACAAGACAAAATGATTTCAACGCTAGCGCCTCGTTTTGCTGATCGTCCAGGTGGCTATACCCGTATTCTAAAGTTGGGAAATCGTTTTTCAGATGATGCAGCTATGGTAGTGATGGAGTGGGTAGTAAAGTCGTCTAGGACATCTTCTCAGACAAAAAAAGCTTCTCCATCTCAACCCCAAACTATCTCTAAGGAAGTTCTAGCAACAGCCTCTGTAAGTACCCCATCACAAAAAGTAAAAAAATCAAAAATAGCTTCTTCTCGTAAGACTTCAGCTAAAAGAGCAACTAAAAAGGAGGGTGACAAATAATGCAAGCCCAGACTATCTCTACCAAACAATCAGAAATCAAGCATGATTGGCATCTCATTAATGTAAAGGATCAGACGCTTGGTCGTATTTGTACAGAAATTGCAGGGTATTTGATGGGAAAATCAAAGCCTAGTTTTGTACGTAATCTAGATTGTGGGGATTATGTTGTCGTTACTAATGCGCAGGCTGTTAAAGTAACGGGAAAGAAAGACGAACAGAAAGTCTACGTTCGTCACTCTGGCTATCCAGGTGGTTTGCGAACAGAGACGCTTAAAGAACTTCGTGCGCAGAGACCAGAGGAGATTATCAGGCATGCGGTCAAAGGTATGTTGCCTGATAATAGGCTTCGTGCTAAAATGCTCAAGCGTTTGTTTGTCTTTCCTGGAGAGGAACATACTTATCAAGATAAATTTGTCACTAAGGAGGCAACAGCGTAATCTATGCCAGCAGCGAAAATATCTCCAGAAAATAAACCTGTTGCGAAAAAAGACTATGTCTTTGCAGTCGGACGGCGTAAAGAAGCAGTTGCACGTGTGCGTTTGCATTCTACTATTGCTGAGGATATGGTATGGGGCCAAATGACTATCAAGAAGGGCGACATTGTCGTTAATGAGAAGGCTATTGCTGAATATTTTCCGGGAGATGTTAATCGTTTTAAGTACACCGAACCGCTTCGGGTTGCAAATGCCCAAAACAAATACACGGTTACCATAAGCGTGAGCGGCGGAGGGCCGTCAGGACAACTTGATGCGGTTGTGAATGGTCTTGCTAACGCTCTTGCAAAAGCAGATAGTGAAAATTTCAAGCCAGCACTTCGTAAACAAGGGTTTTTGACTCGTGATGCTCGTATTCGTGAGCGTCGAAAAGTCGGCATGGGTGGCAAAGCACGTCGTAAGAAACAGTCTCCAAAGCGTTAAACTTCGATTGTCTCTCCGTTTTTTACAGGGATAAAATTGATTTGTCTTTGTGCAAAATAATCAGCAAGGCGTTGGTAAAATTGTTCTCGTATTTCATCTTTCCATAGCCAGTCGTGGATGGGAATTATGGTCGTAGGTTTAAGCTCGAGTGCTTTTTCTACGGCTTCTGTTGTGCTTCCCCACGGAGCTGTGATAGGAAGGGCAAGAATTTCTGAACTAGACTGGAAATGAAGCGAGTCTCCGGGATGAGTGAGACGATTAAAAACAGTAAAAACTGTATTTTCACAAGGTGATCCCAGCCATATTTTTTCATGTAAAATTGTTTCTGAGTGAACATAAGGCGGAGTTTTTGTTGATACCTCAAATCCTTCTTTTTTGAGGAGAGTTGAGACAGTTTCATTACTTATGATAGTTACATGGGGAAATTTATCTTTAATTTTCTTAATCAAGTGCGGTGAGCAATGGTCTGCATGTTCGTGAGTTATCAAAATTGCTTCAAGGTCATGCAGATTGCCGAGAAGCTGGTCCGCAAATTGTTCTGAGTAGACTCCCGGATCAATAAGTACTACTTTACCCGCATTCTCTACTACTAAGCAAGCATGATTGTATTTCGTGATTTGCATATTGTGAGTATACCATACCTCTCCTAGAGGAAAGGCTCCATCTCTTTTGCCTGACCGAGTGTCTCAATATTATGGATAATTTGTTTTAGAGGTATTTTTGATATATCAATACCCTCTTTATGCGCGATAACAAGGCCTTGAATAATACGGCGCGCTTTACATGCTTCAGCCTTGCGTAAATACTCTACCTGAATCGAATTCTCAATATAGCTACTATCAATAATTTTGAGCGAAGCAAAAAACAAACTCGTTTGTAAAAAAACATCTGCGACATTTTTAATAGGGATAGTTTGCAAATGAGCTGTGGCAAAAAATTCTCGCTTAATCACGTTCACTTGAGATATTTCAATGGTTATCTCATCTGTGAAAAGATCAAACGGGAAAACATTGGAGATTTGTAAGAGAGTAAGATTTGCGGCTTTCACTAAATGTTGAAATTTATTTTGATTTATTTTCTCGACTTTCGTTGTTTCCTTCTTAGCAGCTGCTGTGATCTCTTGTTGTGACGCTTTTTTTGGTCCGCTGGGGCTGTCTCTCGGGAGGGCCCGGGGAGGCAAGTATGGATTAAAAGGTAGGGGAAATTTCATAGCAGTTTGTTATATCCTAAAAGACACAAAAATAGT
The DNA here is from genome assembly GCA_035549055.1 of Patescibacteria group bacterium. Classification (GTDB taxonomy): domain Bacteria; phylum Patescibacteriota; class Microgenomatia; order Levybacterales; family UBA12049; genus JACROF01. The sequence continues at coordinate 3,216 of DASZRR010000068.1, forward strand.
TAAAGGATCAATAAGAATGTAGTAATAAATATATATAGGCTTCACCTTACTTGACCCTGTATATAATCTATGCTAGGGTGAAAAGGATGAGGGTTGTTACCTATCTTTTGATTAATGGGTTTGCGGTTTTTATTGCAGCGCAGGTTCTCAGCGGGGTACATGTTCCCAATTTTTTGACGGCAATCATTGTGGCTGTTGTGTTGGGTATTGTAAATACTTTACTTAAGCCTTTATTACTCATTCTTACGTTCCCGATCACTCTTGTTAGTTTTGGGTTATTTGCATTTGTTATCAATGCATTCCTCGTTTTGTTAGTGAGTCATTTTGTACCAGGATTTACAGTTGATGGATTTTGGTGGGCGCTCATTTTCAGTCTTGTAATATCTGTTATCTCGTCTTTTCTAAACTCCATAACTCACGATAACTAAAATGGGAAAGGTACTCCTTGGACAAGGGGTTAGAAAACACTTTTTTGACCAACGACTGAAGTATTCACTGTATCAATAACCAATTCTTTGGCAAAAAGATAGCCCCACATGATAGCAGCCGGGAGTAGATTTTCAAATTTTTCGACATTAAATTCTCTTCCTTTTAGGCTAAATCGGCGAATATATTGTTGGGTATTAAGTTGCGTAATGAAAAGCTCCATGACCTGACTGACTGGCGGTTGAACTTTTATCCCTTCTGAAAGAGTTTTGCCTACTTTATGTCGAGCATCACGAATATATTTTTCTTCGTTACTGATCTTATAGGGAAGATATCCTTTATTAAGACTTCTCTCTTTCAAATAAATTTGTACTCCACAACTCATAGAAAGATACAACATGCCAAAAAGACGGGTTTTTTTTACTTCCTCTGGAGATGGGATAGGCGTATAGAGAAGTTGAGTAAAAATATTCGCAGCCTTATGACAGTGAATGAGTAATTCTTCAGGAAGGTAAAATTTCGATACCTGACTATCATTGGTATATTGATCCATGGAATCGACAATTTCATCCCAAATTCTTTGAACCGTTGGCTCGATTGGTTGTTCTTCTTTATTGGGCAGTCGTTTCATGGGGAAAAATAGTTTCTTTATTAGCATATACAGAATGGTTTTAGAAATGCAAGCAGGTCAATTAGCAAGAGAAAATGATATAATTCCAGATATGTTAGTCGATGATATAGTTATTACTATTAAAGCAGGTAACGGAGGCGATGGGGCAATTTCATTTCGGAGAAACGAAGGCAATCCCCGGGGAGGTCCAGACGGCGGAAATGGGGGCAATGGTGGGGATATCTATCTGGTCGGAGTTAATGACCTCACCGCCCTGCAGCAGTTCCGATATAAAAAAGTTTGGAAAGCACCGGATGGCGTAGCAGGTAAGAAGAAAAATCTTTTTGGTAAGAACGCTGATGATTTAACAATCGCTCTTCCTGTTGGGACCCAGGTCAAGAATGAGGCGGGAGAAATTCTTTTTGAAATTAACGATACAATAACTCGTCATCTCATTGCTCGTGGAGGAAAAGGTGGAAGGGGTAACAATGAATTTAAGTCTGCTACCAATCAGGCGCCATATATAGCTGAAAGAGGCGGGAAAGGTGAAGAAAAAAAACTTCATCTCCAACTGCGGTTGATTGCTGATATAGGACTTATTGGACTTCCTAATGCTGGGAAAAGTACCTTGCTTTCTCTTCTCACAAGCGCCAAACCTAAAATAGGTGATTATCCTTTTACGACACTCGAGCCCAATGTCGGGATGATGGATGAGATAATGATCGCTGATATCCCTGGCCTTATTGAAGGTGCGAGCAGTGGTAAAGGGCTTGGGATTACTTTTCTCAAACATATTGAAAAAACAAAACTTCTTCTCCACTGTATAGACTGTATCCAGCCCAACCCTTTCCAAAGTTATACGATTATCAGAAATGAGTTTAAGAAGTTCAATCCTGAGCTGCTCACCAAGCCAGAAATTATTATTCTCACTAAGACTGACGAAGCAAGAGATGAAGACCTGAAGGCACAAATAAAGAATCTGTCTAAAACGAAGCGAAAGATTATACTTTTGAGTGCACTTGACGATACTAGCGTTAATCGTGCCAAAGAAGAGATAATTTCTTTTTTTCAACTCTTGAACTTACCGTAGCGATATGAAAAACATCGGACGTATTATTCGAATTTCAAAACCTCTCCATCATCTTGTTGGTATTTTGGTGGTTCTTATTCTTTTCTCGTCAGTACTTCAGCTGATTGCGCCTATTTTGTCAAAGTCGATTGTTGACCAGATTGTAGCTAGGGTACAGGGGAATGGAGGGGACCTTACCCGTTTGATTGTTCTCATCTTGATTGCGTTGGGGACAAATCTTTTAGCATTAATTACGAATACCGTCAGCGATCGAATTGGTGATCATTTTGCAGGACGGTTACGGCAGTTTCTCACAGAAAGATTTTACGATAAGGTTTTGTCTCTTCCCCAGTCGTATTTTGACTCTGAAGTATCGGGGAAGATACTCAATCAACTGAGTCGAGGTATTGTCACTATCCAGGGATTTCTTAACTCAACTACCAACTTTATTCTTCCAACTTTTTTGCAAAGTATTTTTACTGTAGTTGTCTTAGCTTATTACAATATCCCCATCGCATTTTTTACCTTCATTCTCTTCCCCATCTATTTGGTTTTGAGTTATTACTCAACAGTAAAATGGGGAAAAGAAGAAGTTAAAAAAAATGCAATCGAGGATAGGACTCGTGGCAGAATGCAGGAGGTTATTGCCAATATTACCCTTGTTAAAAGTTTTACTAATGAGTTACGAGAATTCAAATCTACAGAGAGAAATTTGACTGAAATTAATAAAATATATGCCAAACAAAGTCAGACATTTCATGTTTTTGATTTCTTTCGTGGGCTCTCTCTTAATCTGATTCTTTTTGCGATCAATGTTCTCGTTTTCTACAATACATTCCAACGTCAGCTTACCATAGGTGAAATGGTGTTGATTTTACAGTTAGTCAATCAAGCCAGAATTCCTCTTTTTGCGATGTCATTTATCCTGACTCAAATTCAGATGGCAGAAGCGGGCTCAAAGGAATTTTTTGAAGTGTTAGATCTTCCTTCTCAGGAGGACTATCGGTTGACCAATAAGATAGAGCGGATTAAAGAGCCTACGATCACGTTTGATCGAGTCTCTTTCCATTATCAAGCTCAAAATAAAGTTCTTCAAGATGTCTCCTTTACGATGAGAAAAAATGAGGCAGTTGCTCTCGTTGGCCATAGCGGAGCGGGTAAGTCAACAATCATCAATCTCATTCTCAAATTCTATAATCCTACATTCGGAAATATTTTTCTCAATGAGAAAAATTATCATGATCTTGACCATCGCTTTATCAGGGAGAATATCTCTCTTGTATTTCAGGAGAATGAACTCTTCTCCTCAACGGTACGAGAGAACGTGGCCTACGGTAGAGTATCTGCAACGGAGAAGGAAATTATTCATGCTCTTAGATTAGCAAATGCATATGATTTTGTTAGAAAATTACCAGAGGGTTTGGACAGCCAGGTTGGTGAGCGAGGAGTAAGGCTTTCCGGGGGCCAAAAACAACGTATTCAGATTGCCAGAGCAATTCTCAAGGATGCACCAATCCTGATCCTTGACGAGGCTACTTCTTCTCTTGATGCAAAATCAGAGAAAGATGTTCAAGATGCACTTGAAAATTTAATGCAGAACAAATTGGTCATCATAATTGCCCATCGTTTTTCTACCATTCAAAATGTCGATAAGATTATCGTTATTGATAAGGGAACAATCATTGATTCTGGCAGCCCAAAAGAGCTGGCAGAGAGACCTGGTATCTATAGAGATCTTCTCCATTATCAGGTCGAGGGAAATAAGAAATTACTTGAGAAATACGACATTTATTAATAAGTTCTCCTTGACGAGTGTCATGCTATCAGGTACTATATTTTTTTATGGATACGCAACAACAATCAAGTGAGACTTGTCCTAAATGTGGTAGCCCTCTAAGTGAGATTATTACAACAGCATCTGGTAAAAAACTCCAGCGGTGTAGTAGATCGGTCTGGGATCCCCAAACAAAAAAAAACACGGGATGTGACTATGTCAAATGGCTTGAGGTTGAACCACAACAGTTGGATGAGAAATGTCCTAAGTGTGGTGCTCCTCTCACACTTGTTGTTACTCGTTTTGGGAAAAAAATGAAAAAATGTTCCACTTCTTCCTGGGATAAAGAAGCTAAAAAAGCGATTGGCTGTGACTATGTTGAATGGATTAACGGTACGACAGAGCCGTTGGATGAAGATTGCCCTGAATGTGGCAGTAAATTAGTTCTTTATACAACGGCAAATGGGAAAAAAATGAAAAAATGTAGTACAGCCGGTTGGGATAAAAAAGCTCGTAAGCCAACAGGTTGCACGTATGTCTATTGGCTCAAGCCCTCTGAGTATGCAAAGCCCCAGGAAGATACCGGGGAAGAATTTCTCCCTCCAGAACCTGAAGATAGCAATGAGTAAATACAAGGACGTTTTTAAAGAGATGCTCGAGTACAACAAGGAAGTATTTG
>DASZRR010000069.1:0-14655 GCA_035549055.1 Patescibacteria group bacterium
GACCCCTCTACTTTTATACAAAGTTTTCATCCAGCTGATCAAAAACCACTTGATTATCACTGTGAAGGTATCGAAGGATGTGTCTTATATTCCCCCCTGTATCCCCACCAAAAATTAGAGGTAACAACTCTCACCTCGACAACGATAACGTTCTCTCAGCAGGGTATCTATGGTACTCAAAGTTTAGTGATGTACGATCCTTTCTGGAAAGTCTTTTTGCTCATGCCCTCTGAAAAAATCTCCTATTATGGGCCTTATAGATTTATACTAAAGTAACGCGCTTCTTTGTTTGGCCTACATCAGAACCTATCCCATAGCTTTGTCTTATCTACAGTTTTTTGCTATAATAAAGCTTCAAATGCACAAATTTTCTCCCATATTCACAGTACCACTCATCATTATTTTTAGTTTTATAGTTGGTTTTGTTAGCCTGGGAGCGATGCTCAACCTCTTCCTCTTCCCTTTCAGAGTAGAGTCTGCCAGCATCCCGCATGATTATATTTTGTATGTATCGGATAAAACTGGCAACCAGGACATTTACTCCTATGACTTGGTGACCAAAGAGAGTGCCAATCTTACTGATCACGCGGGTGATGACATGAATCCCCAACTCTCACCCGATGGAAAAACAATGATCTTCTACTCAGATAGATCTGGTACAAATCAGATCTATAGTATGAGTCTGACAACGCATAAAACGATCCGGCTGACTTTTGATAATGGTGAGGATTATGATCCTTCATTCTCGCCAACGGGACATCTTATCGTCTTCAAATCCACGAGAGATGACAAGAGAGGAGATATTTTTCTCATGCAGGCCAATGGACGCGATCAAACTAACCTCACCCCCTGGCGCGATCTAACTGAAGAATGGGATCCGATTTTTAGTAGTGATGGCAAAAAAATTATTTTCGTATCTCGTCATGGCGCCAACGCGGCAAGCGATGAGATTTTTAGTATGGATTTGGACGGAAAAAACCTTCAACAATTAACCAAAAATAGTGTCTCTGACTGGTATCCTTCAATCAACCCGCAAACAGGTCAGATTGCCTTTGTCTCAAAAGATCCTGTTACCCATACCGATGCTATCTTTACTATGAATCTGGATGGATCTCACAAAAAAGTCATAAGTCACCCTCTCGGCAACAGTGATGACCCGAGCTGGGACACAACCGGGAAAAAAATTATCTTTATCAATCAAACAAATAATGACGCGATCTATACTGTCTATACTATGAATGCAGACGGAACAGATACCAAACAGATTATTAAAACTCACAACGACGAACTCTCCCCACTATTTTCCCCTGCATCGTAAAACTTGTTCTCAAAGCCGCTCTTCTTTACTTTTTGATCGCTCTCCTCTACGCTAAAGTGAGGATGGGTGAGAGGGATTATAGCCTTGAGCAAAAACTTGAGCAGGATGAGAAAAAATTCACTCTCATTCTTGTTTTTCAGACTATCCTCATTGTGATCATCATCGCAAGCATTGGTTATCTCAGTGTCTATATCTCACAACACCCAACAAAGGAAGAAGAAAAAACCACAACTACCTCAGCTATTCCTACTCCCTCTCTCGTAGTTAGTACCATTACCCCGTCATCTTCGCCAACACCTACTCCTCACGTCCCTGTCCAAATAACTACCTCAAACGAAGCAAAGGAGTACTTTGTTCCGCTTGGTTCAGGGACTACACAAGGGAGTGACTGGACTGATGTCCCAGGCGTCGTCACTTCACTTGATTTTAGTCACTATGACCATATCAAGGAAGTCCACTTTGAAGCCTCAGTCTATGTCCCAACAGCCAATGAGTCTGTCTGGGTGAGGCTTTATAACGTCACCGATAAGCATCCTGTCTGGAATTCTGAAATAGAAATGACGGGGGGATCCTCTGCCTATCTTACTTCCCCATCCCTAAGCACCGATAGCGGAACCAAACTCTACCAGGTACAGATGAAGACCCAACTACCAGTAGCCGCCACTCTTGTCCAATCCAAAATCCACATTTCCCTGTAGGAGTATCTTTCCAAATCTATAACTAACTGCTAACTTTTCCCATCTCTCCCCAGTTCTTGCCCATCTTCACATCAACCTCAATAGGCACAGATAATTTGTAAACTCCACACATGAGATCTTTAATCTGTTGCATAAGTGGAGAGTAAATCTTTGGATCATGAGAAACTTCAAAAACGAGGTCATCATGAATTTGCAGGAGTAATTTGACGTCTTTGTTCTTTTGTAAAATCTCCCGATCGATATCGACCATCGCTTTTTTCATGAGATCTGCTGCTGTACCTTGGATCGGATAGTTCATGAGTACCCTCCGCATGCTGTTATCGATAAACTTCTGACCCGGATAAGCAAAAACTGTTCGCCTCCGTCCCAAGAGTGTCTCAACATAGCCATCAATCTGTCCCTGTTTTAAGTAATGGTCATAGAACGACCTGATCTTTGGATACGTCGCATAAAACGTGTCTATAAATGCTTGTGCCTCATCAACTGGGATGGTAAGTCCTTGACTCATACCAAAACTACTCATGCCATAAATAATGCCAAAATTAATCGTCTTGGCAACAGAGCGCTGATCCTTGGTGACGTCCTCATAGGAGACATGGAACAACTGGGTGGCTGTCGTTTTGTGTACGTCTTGAGCATGAATGAATGCTTCAATGAGTCTCTCCTCACCTGTGAGATGCGCTAAAATTCGTAATTCTTGTTGAGAATAGTCAAAAGAAAGCAAAACATGTCCAGGCGATGCGACAAAACATGATTTTATTTTCTGACCAAACTCTGAGGTGACAGGAATATTTTGCAAATTAGGATTTGCTGACGAGAGCCGCCCAGTACTTACCGCCACCTGATTGTAGCTGGTATGCACTCTGCCCTGCCCGTCAACTTTGTCAATCAGACTCGCTACATAGGTGGAACGGAGTTTGGAGAGCTCACGATAAATAAGCAAATCAGCAACAATGGGAAAATCCTTGGCAAATTGAGAAATTTCCTGCTCATTCGTCGCATAACGACCTGTTTTTGTTTTGGAAAGTGGCACACTCACCTTTTCTGCCAAAAAATTCCCTATCTGAATACTCGAATTTAAATTAATATCTACCCCAATTTCTTTTTTGATCTTGTCCTCTATCTCACTTATTGCTTTGTCCAATTCCAGTCCAACCTTGCCCAAACATTGGGTATCAAGCATAATCCCGTTTTTCTCCATTTGCCCAAGAATTAACACTAAAGGCAACTCGATGTCGTAATACAATTTCTTCAACTTGGGTAGTTCTTCGAGACGCTCTTTCTGCTTTTGAGCCAATTCCTCAAGACTTGCAACCTTGTAATCAATAAGCGCTTTGTCTTCTTGAGGAATATATCGCCCATCACAAAGCAAAAATTCTGCAACCATGCAGTCAAAGACTTTTTCCGTTGCGTCAAACTTTTCAAGCTGTGACTTGAGATCCCAGACCACTTTTTCCATTGAGGAGATTATACCTCGCGAGCACACACATGTACACCTTTGCTATAATCTGCTCATGGCAGTCAATATTGATGAATTACGCAAAGACACTCTTCTGCGGGTTGATTTACTCGGGCAGCAGGTCAAACTTTTTACGACGTGGGGACTTTTTAGTCCTAAGGAGATTGATGAAGGCTCGCTTTTGTTGCTAAAACATCTCGAAATCAAACCAACTGATGACGTTTTGGATCTTGGCTGCGGGTATGGTGTACTTGGGTTATTAATAGCCAAATTAGCACCCCAAGGAACTACTCACCTTGTAGATAAAGATTTTGTCGCGATCCAATATGCACGGAAAAACGCTAAGATAAATGAGATCAAAAACGTCCAGGTGTATCTGAGTAATGGATTTAACGATGTGCCTGATGATAAAAAGTTTGACGTCATTGTCTCAAATCTGCCCGCCAAGACAGGCAAAGAACTCCATTATATTCTTCTCCATGATGCCAAGGAACACTTAAAGCCTGGAGGTAAACTTTATGTCGTGACCATCTCAGGACTCAAAGAATATATCAAACGCACTTTTCAGGAAGTCTTTGGCAATTACGAGAAATTAGGGCAAAGTAAAAGCTACAGCGTTGCAGTCGCAACAAAATAGTAATGGAAAATAAACAACTCAAATCCAAAAAGCTTTTCTCAAATTCAGATCTACGGATCATTGCTTTTAGTCTGTCAATTCTCTCACTGGGTCTTGCTATTGCCTATATCGGGTTTGTTATTTTCTTAAGTAAATAAATATCCACTTTAGGCCGTCGTTATAAGAAAAACAAATTTGCTATCTTGCGTTTTTTTGTTATTTGATCAATACTAATTTTTGTTCCATGAAATATATTTTTATTACCTTCTCAGGCCTCAGTCTCCCCATCGCCTACAAATTGCACCAGCAGGGTTTTGAGGTGCTCGTTGGTGTCATTCAGGACATCAACGACTACGTTATGGAAGGCGAGAAAGCAAGCGAAACAGAGTTCAACAAAAAACGTCGCTTGCAGCTTTTTCAAGGCATGCTGCCTATTCAAGACGCCCACGCTGTCGTCAAAAAAATGCACGAGATCCAAAATCCTGAGGAATGGTTTGTATTTTTTGAGGAGAATAATCTTTTCCGTTGGGCAGACAAAATTCGCCACCTGGGCTTTCATGGGAATTTTCCTACCAAAGATGACTTTCTTTTCGAAGTTGATCGCGACCGCGCCAAACAATTCGTCAAAGAGCATTACCCAAAGTTAAATACGCCAGAGGTAGTGGAGTTCACCATAATCGAGGATGGCGTTAAATTTCTCAAAGAAAGCAACGATGTCTGGGTTCTGAAAGGTCAACACGACAGTGCTCAGACGTTTGTCCCCACAGTTGAAGATCCACAACTCGCGAACAATCAACTTATCGAAATACTGACTAATTATCCTGAAAATTATGAACGCTTGGGATTCATCCTTGAAAAATTTATCCCGGTAGCTTTGGAATTCACTCCTGAGAAATACTACTATGATGGCGTACCGATCAGTACCAATGTCATGTTTGAAAATAAATCATTTGGTAGTGGTAATATCTCAGTCCAGACAGGCTGTGCTGAAGATCTTGTCTTCCCCACTGATATGGAAGACAGAATCAATAAAATTGCTTTCCCGCCAATTGTTGATGAGATGGCCCAACAACATAAAGGCTGGTTTATCTGGGATGCCTCTATTTTAGTGAGTAAAAAAGATGGCAAAATGTATTTTGGCGAGTTCTGCTCCAATCGCCCCGGCTATAATTGTTTTTTTACTGGACTAGCCCAAAGTAACTCAATCAATAGTTTTTTTGAAAATATTATCAAAAAGAAAAATCCTTTTACCCTTGGGACTGTTGCAAGTAGTGTCAGAATTTTTAACATGAATCACAATGAAGAAGATGAATCTATTTCAGCTGATATTTTAATAAATTATAAATCTGAGGTGGAACGGGACGTGTGGTTGTGGGATGTCAAAAAAAATGAGCGGGGACATCTCGTCTCAGTTGGCAGCGACTGGAATCTGGCAATTATTACCGGAAGCGGTAAATCAATCAATGAAGCTATCAACAGGCTTTATCGCAACGTTGACGCATTTGCCTTTGTTGGCGCCTATTATAGGCCAAAAGATGATTACCTCTCCATGGATTATCAATCCTCGATTATTAACAGGCTCAACTATGGTATCGAGCGTGGTCTTTATCACATCCCATTTGATATCAAAATTGGCGACATTGACGCTACCCTCTGAAAAAATATTTATGCCCAGGGCAACTCCACTTTAAATGTCGAGCCATCTCCAGGCTTACTGACCACACTGACCTGCCCTCCATGTGATTTTACAATCTCATTTACTAAATATAGCCCGACGCCCAATCCCTTAATGGAGGAGTTCACTGTGCCACGTTTGAAACGATCGAAAATTTTTTCTTGTTGTTCTTTTGGAATTCCCAAACCATGATCAACAACCTGAAGAATAGCATTTTTTTTGTTACGCGTGAGTGTTATCACTATCGGCTTGTGGTTACCGTATTTAATAGCATTGGTCAAAAGATTGGTGACAACTTGCTCCAAGCGAATGCGATCCCACGTCCCCACAACTTTAGGCGTAAGATCAAGAGTAATTTTACTCTTAGCTTTCTCTGCCTGAGGCGTCAATCTCACAACGACATCGTGGACAATGTTGCCAAGATCCACTTCTTCTCTTTCCAAATCTAATCTACCTGTCGTGATAAGTGAGATATTGAGTAAATCATTGACTAGTCGACTCAGACGTTTACTCTGATTGATGGTACTCTCAAGCATCTCCATCGTTTTGTCTATTGAAAAACTGGCTAAAGACTCACTTTTGATACTGTGAAGAACTGCCTGCAACTGCAAGAGCATTGAAGTAAGCGGCGTTTTCAGCTCATGGGAGGCAATAGAGAGGAATTCATCACGCGCCTGGATAGCGTTTCGGGCTTGTTGATAAAGTCTGGCATTATCAATAACGACAGCGACTCGATCAGCAATCTCCTTCCCTATCAAAAGATCCCGCTGAGTATAGATACGTCCTCTCTGAAAAGTACCAAAGCCTATCGTTCCAATGGTACGATGACGAATTTTGATAGGGACAACAATAATTGACTGTAACTGAAGCTTTTTAAGCAATTCTTTGTGTTTTTCGTCTGCTGCAATATCCTCAGCATAGGTTGGAGGCAGAAAAGATTGAAGAATTGCTTTCCCGCTTTGGAGGACTTGAGCTGTGGGACGCTTAGAATGGGTTGTGGGAGGATACTTTTTACCAATCTCTTTAAAAAGTCTCTCTTTTTCTTTGGTCACTCCTTTTACCTCTACTAACTCCGGGATCTGCTTATTCTCCTTGATATACACTTCACAAAGATCGGCAAATTTGGGCACGAGCATCCTGACAAGATTGGTAAGCGTCTGATGAGGGTCTAACGAGCTGACCAAAACGGTATTAAGGCTGGCAATGAGCTCTAATTCTTCGCGCGTTTGTTGTCTCTGGATGGTCGTAGCTAGCATAGTGGCCAAAGAGACCATAAAGTTAACATCATTTCGGGTAAAAATCCGTTTTACTGGAGAGTGAATACTCAAAATTCCATATGGCGTAGGACTTCCAGGAATCACAACACTAATACCACTAACAATATGATGTTGGTGAAGTACATCACTTCCGATAAAACGCCTTTCTTTGGCAAGGTCAGTAACGATAACTGGTTTATTGGTTTGGAGAGTATAGCCACCTTGTGAATCCTTCTGCGCATTTACCATCGCCCGTCCCACAACTCCTCGCCGCCAGCCTACCCCTGCTTTAATACGGAGTTTTTTTTTGTCCGGCATTAACTCCATGATCTTGCAGTACTTTACGTCAAGTGTCTTGGCAATCACGCGCACTACACGATCCATAAATTCGCTTAGATCATCTTCCTCCAACCCAAATTGCCCAATGGTAGCAATTACTGCCTGTTTGCGCACATAAAACTGCACCTCTTTATCATTTTTGCTGCGACTGTGAATCAAAATGAAGATAATGCCTGATTCAACGATATATAAACCCGCTTGAAGATAAATTCTATGCAGCGCAGGATTTTTCATTACCATCGCGGGATTGATATAAGTAAACCATGAGAAAATCAGACTATAAACAAAAGCGGTAGCTCCAGGACGTGTTCCTCCATATAAAGCGCTCAAAAGAACTGCGGCAAGAAGAAAAAGATACGGGTTCGTGATCCCTACAATTGCCTGCGAGCCAAGAACAACAAATGAAGCAACAGCACAGCTGGCTATAACTAGTCCATAACGAAAGAAAAAAGAACGGTTTGTAGTGAGTGTAGCGGCTTTCTCAAGCTGTTCGGCAAAGGTATTTCGAAGTCTATAACGCATTCTTACACATAGTCCCGATAATTGCCCCTAGTATACACTATTATTCTTACTGAATCTGTAGGCAAATTATGAGGTCTTCTTCTCAGTGTAGAGTGCTAACCCGCTAAGACTGAGAGCTGCCCCCAAGAGGCCACCCCCAATAATATCTGTGGTCCAATGCTCTCCAAGATAAATTCGCGAGACTAACATAATTACGACAAACAGGATGACAATACCCGTTATACCCCACTTCATAGGTTGGGAGAATCGCTTACTCTGCCAGATAATAAAAAGAATAACGACTGCCAAAAAAATTGTCCGGCCGCTGTGCCCTGAAGGATAAGAGAATTGTTCCCTGACATAAAATTGCGGGAACTGCACCAACCGTTTGGTACGAAGCATAAATTCAGGCGGAGGTGGATGATTGACAAAGTACTTACCAAATAGCTCAAAAAAATGGAAGATAATAAAGCCTGAGAGAAGAGCAACTCCCGCGACAATTTTACGCCAGAGAACAAGGATAATGACCAAAATGATAATCATCGGCTCAAAACTACCAATGACACTAAAAGATGAAAAGAAATCGTCCAAACGCGTTGGGATATTATCCTGCAAACGAACAGTGGTATTGAAATCAAGCTGGGTAAAAATTCCTTTGTGGACAAGATAGGAGAAAAGAACAAAGAGAAGAAAAAATCCGACTCCTGAGAGGAAAAATACTACATTTCTTTTGGGCATAGCCCTTATCATAGCAATGATTGCCACTTACCTCAAGGTTTTTTCTCTGATCTATTTCTATGCCCGAACAAAACTGCTCCTCCAGCCAGACCAGCTATAGACACACCCGTTGCTATCAGCTTCTTGTGATCTCCGAAAAGATCTTCGGCATTTTCTGCAACGATCACTAAAGCTTGTCTCGCTTTTCTGGTAATCGAGACTGAGTTACCCCGTTGAGTCTGTGTCTGAACATCGGGATGTCCTTGCATTTGTCTCTCAAATTCATCGTAGGGGCTTTTCTGTTCAGCTTCTGAGAGGTCGATAGTTTGTGCAACTAGTCGAACACCAGGAGGTTCTCCTTGGATATTAGCTAAATCATAAAAATCAAGAGGAGCTTCTCCTTCTTCAGTAGACGGATGAGGCGATGCTTTTGCATCTGGAATAGCAAAACGAGACTCAGGTGAAGACATTAGTGAAGATCAAGCGATTTGAGATAATTGTTAAATTTATCCTTGATCTCAGGATGCTCGAGGGCAAATTCGACAAGAGTTTTGAGGTACTCAAGCTTATTGCCGGTGTCATAATATTTGCCATTTTTAATTTCGGCTGCCAAGACACGCTTACCGTCGCTGAGCATCAATTTCAAAAGATCATTATAATAAAGCTCATCTCCCTCTTTGAGATTTTCCAATGCAACGTCCAGATAATCAAAAACATCAGGTGTAAAAATAGTTCCGCTGACATTAGCCAAATCTGACGGAGCATTTTCTTTCCCTGGTTTTTCAATAATAGTCTTAGCATCGATAAGGCCTGGCCGGATCTCGTCTCCTCCCGCAAAACCATAGCGATCGTAGTCCTCATCTTTGACGGCTTTGATACTACCCAAGACTGAACAGTTGAATTCGTCATACAGTGCAATCAGTTGCCTAAACCTCGTCGGACTGGCTTTGATGAAATCATCACTCCAGGTATAGATAAATGGTTCGTCCCCGACGATGTGGCGGACGTTGAGGAGCGGTGTGCCATTGCCATAGGGACCCTTCTGACGAACATAGATAAAATTAGCCATCTCAGAAATGCGCTCAGTCTCCTGCAAAAGCGGCAACTTCTTCTCCCCACCCATTCTCAAATTCTCGACCAACTCCATACTTGGACGATCGAAATGATCTTCAATAGTACGCTTGTGGTAGCCAGTCACCAGAATAATATCTTTGATCCCAGCGTCAACGAGTTCCTCAACGATATACTGAATGATCGGCTTATCGACAACTGGTAGCATCTCTTTAGGCATCGCCTTGGTCTGAGGAAGAAAACGGGTGCCAAATCCGGCGGCGGGGATGACGGCTTTACGAATTTTTTGCGCCATAGTTAATAACCCTAATGATACCAATCTTATCCATAAAAAAGCAATAGGGTATTGAGAAAAAGTATCTAGCCTCGCCTACTCTTTACAGGTGGTCTCCTATCTGCTAAAATTGCAACTAGTATCCTACTCTCTCGTTGACAAAGCAGGGAGAAGGATTTTTTTAACGTTGACAACCTATGACAAGTCCAGTCGCTTTTTTCACTCAAACCTATGACGAGGTCAAAAAAGTGGTCTGGCCGACGCGTGAGCAGCTGATACGTCTGACATTTATTGTCCTTTTTATCAGTATCGTCGTCGGACTTTATATCGGAGGCATAGATTTTGTCCTAACGAAATTAACGCAGGTTTTAATAAAGTAAGAAAGGAAAAGAGCAGCGCTCCGCCAGCTGGCGGATTCGGAATTAACTTCGAAGGCGCTTCGAGAAAAAACGTAGTTTTGTCTCGAAACTTTAAATAATATGGCAGACGAACCAACACCAGTTAAGACTGGCCCAACTGAAGAAGAAATCAAAAAAGCAGCTTCATCTGAAGCAGCCAAATGGTACATTGTCCACACCTATGCTGGGCATGAGAATAAAGTCTCGCGCAATCTCAAACAGCGTATGGAGACCATGGGTTTTGAAACGCGCATTTTTGACATTATCGTCCCAACTCGTCAAACGATCAAAGTCCAGGGTGGCAAAAAAGAAGAAGTCAGTGAGAAAATCTTCCCCGGTTACGTTCTGGTCAAGATGATTTTGGACGATGAGTCATGGCTTTTAGTCCGTACCACTCAAGGAGTTACGGCCTTTATCGGCGCTGGCAACAAACCCACCCCAATTTCTGAAAAGGAAGTCGAAGCGATTCAGCAGTTCATGAAGCAAGAAGAGCCTCTTTACAAAACAGCTTTCACTGTTGGCGAAGCAGTCAAAATTATCGATGGACCGTTCACTGATTTCTTGGGGACAATTGACAATATTGACGAGAATCGCGGCAAGCTCAATGTCCTGGTGAGTATCTTTGGTCGTGAGACACCTGTTGAACTTGATTTCTTGCAAGTTCAGAAGATTTAACGTATAATTTGTTCTCATTACATTGGGAGTTGAGCCTAAAATCTCTACGCATGTACCAGTGATTGATTCGCCTTCTCTGAAGTCTTCTCAATCCTCGTACTCCCAATAAAACTTAAAACCAATGGCAAAAAAAATTAAAACACTAATTAAATTGAATATTCCAGCCGGAAGTGCAACTCCTGCACCACCTGTCGGGCCAGCCCTCGGGCAGCACGGACTTCCGATTATGGAATTCGTGAAGGCTTTTAACGACAAAACAGCCGATCAAAAAGGCAATATTCTGCCAGTAGTTATCACTGTTTTTGAAGATCGTACTTTTACTTTCATCACCAAAAAGCCTCCGGTTGCTGAAATGATCAAGAAAGCTCTTGGTCGCGGTGGAGCCAACAACCCAGGCAAAGAAAAAGCCGGGACGATCAGTCGCGCCCAAGCTGAGCAAATCGCCAAGGACAAAATGGAAGATTTAAATACTGATGATGTGGAAATGGCTACCCGTATCGTCATGGGCGCTGCTCGCTCGATGGGAGTGGAGGTAAAATAAGATGGGAAAAATTAGAGTCAAAGCACTCGGAGACGAGGAATTAGAAAAAGAGCAAGCTGAAAAAGCTAAGGTTCGCAAAGAGGCTCGCCTCGCAGACGAGTCGAAACGGGCCAAGAAGGCTGAGAAGCAGTCTGAGACGGCAACTGAGGAGACCACAGTTGATGTCAAACCAGTAGAGAAAGCACCTGTTGAGAAAAAACAGAAAAAAGATAAATTCAAAAAAGACAACCAGCCTCAGCGTTCAAAAAGCTATATGACCAAAGCAGATCTCATCGATAAAAATAAAAACTATTCTCTTTCAGAAGCGATTGCTCTTTTACCCCAACTAAAGCGTGCCAAATTTGATGAAACAGTTGAGGTCCATTTCACTATGACCGAGACAGGTGTCAGTGGAAGTGTCAGCCTTCCTCACGGTACTGGCAAACAAATAAGAGTCACAGTTGTCAATGGCAGCGATCAAAAAGCAGTTGAAGATTTGGTCAAGAAAATTGAGGCAGGAACTATTGATTTTGATGTACTCGTTGCTACACCTGATGCTATGCCCAAATTGGCCAAAGTTGCTCGTGTCCTGGGACCTCGAGGGCTCATGCCAAATCCCAAAAATGGGACAGTGACTCCCAAACCGGAGGAAGTGGCCAAAAGATACGAAGGCGGTCAGATAAATTTCAAGACTGAGGCCAAGTTCCCGCTTCTCCATATCGCAGTTGGTAAAGTTTCATTTGGTGAGGACAAAATCCGAGAGAATGTCAAGACAGTTCTTGAGGCAATTGATAAGAAAAAGATCAGAAATGCGACACTTAAATCAACCATGAGCCCAGCCATCAGGCTAGACCTTACTTCTTTGTAAGCTTGACTGATAGAGCTAGATTCTGATATCATACACATGTCCTAAGACAGCAAGTTGAGCGAAGCGAAATCCTGAGCAAATGCGAAGGACCTCACTCATAAACCTTGCCGAGGAGAAATACAATTTAGAATTTATAATTCAGAGTTCAGAATCAAATTCTGAATTCTGCAATCTGAATTCTACATTCCAAACTCCTCTCAGGGAGTTTTTTATTTTTTAGACTATGGCAAAAACAGTTTCAATGAAATATCAACCCAAGGCACACCAAGGCATGGGTCGAAAAGAAGAAGTTCTCAAAGAGCTCTCAGAAAAAGTAAGGAGAGCTAATGCTTTTGTCTTTGTTAATTATCAAGGACTGACACATCACCAACTCGAAAGTCTTAAGAAAGCATCCAAGAAACTAGAGGCTGACTTCGTCGCAGTCAAAAACACGCTCATGATTCGCGCGCTCTCTGAATATAATCTCTCAGAGGAAGACAAAAAGCAGTTCGAGCAGCCTACAGCTACCCTCTTTATCTATGGAGATATCGTCGAGCCACTCAAAAATTTAGCCAAAACATCCAAAGAGCTTGGCCTCCCTACTGTCAAGTTCGGACTTCTTGATAAAAAAGCAATTTCTGCAGATCAGGTTCTCCGACTTGCGACTCTTCCTCCACTGCCGCAAATGCGTGCACAGTTACTAGGCATGATGAAATCTCCGATCCAAGGCCTGCACCGAGCACTGACCTGGAACCTTCAATCACTAGTCATGACGTTAAATGCTATTGCAAAACAGAAAGGAGCATAAGTTTTAATAGTAAGTAGCAAGTATTAGGTATCAGGTATAAAGCAAATACATAATACATACTACTTAATACATAATACTTATTTAAAGGAGGTGAACAGATTTTATGGCAAAATTAACTAAAGATGAATTAATGCAAGCAATCGAAGAAATGTCTGTTCTCGAACTTTCCGATCTCGTCAAAGCACTCGAGGAGAAATTCGGCGTCAGTGCAGCCGCTATGGCAGTCGCTAGTGCTCCAGCCGGAGTAGCTCCAGCAGCAGATGCAGCTCCAGCTGAAGAACAAACAGTCTTCAACGTTATTCTTGCATCAAGTGGTGCCAACAAGATTGGCGTCATCAAAGCTATCCGCGAACTCGTTCCAACACTTGGGCTTAAGGAAGCTAAAGATCTCGCTGACACAGCACCTAAGGAAGTCTTAAGTCAAGTTAACAAGAAAACAGCTGATGAGGCAAAAGAAAAGCTCACAGCAGCTGGCGCAACTGTTGAACTTAAGTAACAAAAAACCTCGTCTTTCTCAAACAAATCTTTGTTAGTTGACGAGGTTTTTTTGTGGTTTGCTAGACCTCAACTATATCAATCTGCACAAAACGGATTGATCAGCTATGATATAGTTTTTTGGGCGAAATTCAAGCCTGCCGTCAACGCCTTCATATCCCGACATGTCGGAAAATATTTTCACAGACAATCTGACGCGACATGACCGAACATTTCCCGAAGTTTTACAAAATGTGTTCAATTTTGACGCGGGCGTGAAAAATCATACATTGGCCAAAATCTGTCAGGCTAACAATTTTTAAAACTTTTCCAATTTTGGCAATATCCGACAAAAACTCTGACAACATTATCAACGAGTAAAAGTTTTCCTGTGGATATCCACATAATTACTATTTATTCTAGGTCCTATTTTCTAGGCTTATAACTTTTACTATGGGAGATTAGGACTAATAACAATTCACCTATAATTATTTACTATAATGTTTATTGGATTTTAGAGGCTAGATAGGTAGTATTTTTGACAGAGTGGCCTTCTAGGTCATCCTAGGCCCTCCCCCCATTCGTCATAAAGGAACAAAATGCCCAGCCTGATTTCAGAGGATTGTTACTAGTATGTGAGATTGCTTTTGGGCGAGAACCCTCGCCATGACACCTCTATAACTACTCCTGCTAACTGCTAAATTGTGACGTCGCCAAATGCCCTAGAAGGCTTATGAAATAATAGCGATGATGAGTTAACTCAGCTTTTTTGACACGACAATTATTTATTATCAGTAGCGACCTTAGATGACAAGATAGACTGCCTAAGCTCCGACAAAAAATTCAGCTGGATTACTTTACTGATTGTCTTTAGTGTGCTTGGAGTAAATGCAGTAAGTCGAAGAGAGCATAACAACAAATCGTCTCTTCCTCAGAACGACATAAATTTTGCAGGATCTCTCTGCAAGCTGCTCATAAATACTTCTGTGGCGGGGGAGGCGAAGTTTTG
>DASZRR010000070.1:0-5390 GCA_035549055.1 Patescibacteria group bacterium
TCTCAGTCTTAGGATGGTGATAAGTCTTGATGAGTGTAGGAATTGCACCGATACCATCGATGGTGACAGCGAGGACAGTTGAAATATGTGTTTCACGCACTGTTATCCAATACCCAAGCAGAAGTAAGGCTAGGAGTAGACAGAGTCGATCAATTTTTGATGATCCTCCCATGCCATAATGAAATGACAAAATAAAAGTGATTGCAACGAGAAGTGTGGTACTGATGAAAAAGAGTGAGGAATAGCCTCCGCCATTGAGTATTTGATTGACAGCGGCAATTGTCGTTAGGATCGTCCAAATGCCCCAGGTGATACGATGTGGTCTGACTTTTTTACGTAAAATATCTCTGATATAGGGAACGTAGCCTATGAAATTTATTATCAGTGCCGCAATTCCCAGTAACGCCTGCATGCCTCAAGTATAGCAGAGGATCGATGTTTGAGTTTACATCTGTTTGCACTATCTGGTTTATCCGTTTTAGGAGTAAATCACTTATTGCGGAGATATGGGGGACCTCACTACATTTGAGACGAATGATTTCCCTTTGGCTACATTATAGATTTTATCCTGCAAAGCTTTATTATTACGTTGACTTACTTTCACTTCAAGAGAAGCAGGGAAAAGATCTACTGTGACAAGATTGAGAAGTTCTGGTTTATCTTTATTTTGCTCTTTATATTTATCATAAGTCGTTTGTGAAGAAGTATAAATAGTCTGCGTCACTCCGGGGATAGCTTCTATTTCATTTTGCAGCTGTTGAGAACTTTGTCTACTGGTATTTGAATTTAGAAAAATGATAAGAAATGGACTCGATTCGTATTGCCTGATCGCATTAGCAGCTATTTTGGCCTGTTCGATTTCATCTGGATTTCTGTTAAATGGCCAGAGTAAGAAGGCTAAATTGTAATTTTTAACTGCATCAGAATACTGATGATCTGAAAGATCATGATTTGCCTCGAGGAGTTTTTTATCTGAGATAGTTTTGAGGATGAGAACAGCCAAAACAACAAGAACGATGAGAACGAAAGTTACGTGTCTTGTTAGCTTTTTCTTGTGAATAGTCGAATGCTGCTTCACCATAGCTTCATTGTTGAGCAAAGATGAGAGGAAGTCAAGAAGATAATACTGCTGAGCTTGTGCGTGTACTGAGCTTTTATCCTGGGACAACTCGAAGGATACTGACATACCACCGAGATTTTTTTTGACAAAAGCGTAGCTGAATCGATCAAGTAGATAAAATTATATCCTAAAGTACTATAAAGAATAATTACTCATTCGCAGGGTGGAGTGTAGAAATAATTTTATCAAGTGTAGGTATAAACGCTTGAAATACAGGGGAATTGGGCGCTACAGAATACTCTGCTATAACTACTGTCGATTCTGAATTGGGTATAAAAATATAATAGGTGTACTTGATATCATCCTCTGACTCTACTCCATTGGTGCTAACTGTAGTCTGTTTAATTGCCTTTGTACTGCCTAAGGATACTATTTCATAACTAAAATCACGTCTTCCACCGTTTTCAGAAAAGCGGGGGAGGTTTCTCCAAAAATTGCTGGACGCATCATAGAAATCAGCTTCAGTTACATTTTTCGCATACTTGTTTGGACCTATTGCAAGAGTGGTCTTTGAGACTTGGCTAGTAGTTATATAAATTTGAGTATTATTAGGGCTTGACCAATTAGTATCATAAAAATCTTTATTATTTTTGTATAAATCTTTGTTTACGAGACACATTGATAAAGGTCCACCAGTCTTACAAAGAGTAAAAGAGGGAGGATATTGGATAGAATAGGTTCCATTGTAGGCTATTCCCCACTCAGGGATTGTTTTTTGTGGTGGGACTACTGTTGGTGAAGGAGTAGCAGATACAAGATTATTAGCTGAGAATGAGTGAGAGAGAGTGATGTATGCTACGACACAAATAATCACCAATAAGGTAAGGAGCCATTTAAGATTTTTATGAACAGTAAAGAATCCTTTTTTTGCTCTCGTAGTCTTTTTTTTCACCATAGCTTTATTGTTGAGTAATAGCTTAGATAAGTCAAGTAACGATACTGCTGAGTCTAACTCGTCCAGTCTTGGGGAAGGAAGTGGAGAGTATCTTGCACAGTTCGCAAGTAGTCGTTGATAGCCAAGGGCGTGATATCCATCTGAGGGAGTGAAGCATTGGCAACCTGGGCATATCTGTGGGCAACAAGGGAGGACATGTCGGGAGAATAGCCTCTATTAAAAGGATTTCTCTCTCTTCTCCGGGGTGAAATAGTCAAATTATCACTATTCCAACTCCCATGTGAACTAATATAAACATCGCCATAATTTTGATTATGCTTAACATCAAATGTTGCAAGAAACCATCGGATGATATCATCTTCTGGTACGCCGGCTGTTTGTCGGTTGAGAAAAGCCAACAATTGTTCTTTCCTTGACCAATTTGTGGCAAATTGTCTAAATTTATCAGGATCAAGCTCACCAAAAAAAGTACTGCTTTTGTAGGCTGCTGTCACGAGGTCACTATCAGGAGTTGGATCAACAAGGGGAATGTCAATTTCTGTGCCATACGTTTTTTGCTCTAGGCTTGCATAGATCGTATGGGCTAGATCTTCAGATGGGGATAGAGTAACTGCATATCCTTGCGTATGAAAAATATTTTCGCCAAAATAGGCAGCTTCCCATTTCTTTGTCTCTTCGAGATCCAATACTTCGTTATTATCCAAAACCTCAATTACTCTTTCTTCTAAGTTGGGTGGGTTAATAACAGCAGGTGCGCTCGTTGTGGAAGGTAGCGTCGTCAGCTGTCCTTGTCTGTCTTTGAAAACTCGTCTCAGTAATCTTTCCATAACACGCTATTTGGCTGATTATATGCTTGCTTGATAAGTTATTCAAGAGGACTATTCTTGTAAAAATTTACTCTGCTTCGTCTTTGTCAGACGTGATAGAGTGTTTCAGCGATAACGCTTTCTTTTTCAGTGACCCCAAGTTTTACCATATGGAAGTCAAACCTCAGTTGAGCCAGTTTCACCTTCAATCTTACTGATACTCGGTCAGGGTAATTGAATCATCAGGTATAATAGCTATATGGACATTCCAAAGCATATCTTCGACGAATTTAATTTAAGTGGTGAAGCTAGCCTTTTCCCTACAGCTGAAGAGAGGACATTTAGAGTCGGTGATGTAATTGTAAAGCATGTAAAAAATGATTCAGAGGAATATACCAACTGGCATGCTGACTTTTTTAACTCTATCAAAGAAAATGGGTTCCGTGTTCCCAAACCCATCCCAACAAGGAGCGGTAAATGGATAACAAATGATGGGTGGACTGCATGGCATGTTCTTGAAGGTAATCATGACTTTGAAAATTATATCCCCGAATCTATTCAAGCAATAGTTTCATTTCATAGAGCAATCAGGGATTATCCTAGACCAGGATTCATTGGTAGCGATGGCCCGTGGACCCGTGCGGATATTGGAGCCTGGAGAGCAAAACCAGAAAATATTCATCCGAAATTGAAAGAGGATGTTGAACTTCTCTATAGCCTACGTCAACCAATTGTTGACTATGTAGATCAGCTTATCCACGGAGACCTTAATCCAGGAAATATTTTATTGTCTGACAAATTCCCTCCAGCAATAATAGATATTGCCCCATATTGGAGACCTGTTGAGTTCTCATTAGCAGTCTATGCCTACTGGGTAGGTCCTTGGAGAGATCATAAAGAACGATTAGAATATTTTAAGGATATCCCAAACTTCAAGCAGATGTTAGTTCGTGCTGGTATTAGGATGCTTTTAGTAATGTCTGAGTTTAATAATTTAGATGAGTTAGAGAAGTATCATAATGCTACTCAGATAATTAGTGAATACTGCTGAGCCTGTGCCCAAAGTGTCACGGTACGGAATTCAGTCATTCCTGATCTTATTAAATATTTTAAGCTGTTTAGACCTCTATTAAGCCAGCTTCGCCTTCAACCTCTTTAGTACTTCCTGTAAGGTGATTGAATTCTAACTAGTCTTGATCTGCCTTTGTTTCAAAAGAAATTGAGCATATGGGTCATGGGATAAGTCTCCAATTTCAATCTGGGAAATAGGAAAAGAAGGGTTTCTTAGAAGGTTTCTAATGACGTTTCGATAAGAGAATGTCCCTTTATGTTGATCTAATATGGCAGAGAGTAATTCCTTAGGCAGTGAAGGATTTTTTGCTAGCGCAAACATAGCAAGCCACTGTCTATGTGCAACTGGTTCACCTTGTGCATAGTTAAAGGCTCGTTCAAGCTCATCGTTCCCAGCGGTTGGGTCTGTTGCGATATCAGTTGCGTTAACCAAACCTGCAGGTATGTGATGACCAATATATCTCTTCACGCATGGGTTAAGCACAGTATCGATCCACTCTTTTATTAGTGTGGTATTTTGTTCCCATACAGTAGGATCTACAAAGTCTCGGGAGACTAAGTTTGCTATTACTCTTGTAGCATTGACTATTTCGTTTGGAATCATTTTTTGCTCCTCTATTTTATCTAATGCTTCGGTGGTATTTGAAATAGCAAAAAGCTCAGGGTAAAGTCCTTTTATTGTCCATACCATTCTTGAGATAGATCTCTTACTACCTCCTTCACGTTTTCGATAATAGTAAATGTCTTTTTCGTTCTTTCCTGGATCTTCTCTGGCAATTTTCTCTTCGACCTGGAGGAAAAGGAGATAGTCTGGGATCCTGGTTGCAATAAATTCAGCCTTTTGTCTTTCAATGATATCTAAAGGAAGTGGATCAACTACTTTTATTGGAAGAGTTTCCATAAGTGACGATGTCCCACGGAGACATGTCTGAAAGTAGTCTTCTAATTTTTCTAAAGGAAGCTGACCGTATGAAATAGGAATTCCTTCAAATGTGGAGGGGTATGTCCCTCCTCTATAAGTACCTCCTGGATTATAAGCTGATATGTCAATATCGCCAAATGGTCTGTCACCTCGAGCAAAGGAGCCTCTTACAAAGAGATTATCTGGTGAATCAGCAAATTCATCTTTCAACAGGTCTATGTTTTCTTGAGTGTTGCGTAAATAGACAGGTGAAATATCGTAATTAGTACATTCAGAAGTTACCACCAGAGGATTTTAGAGGCTAGGGTAGCTATTGTCAAATATAAGAGCCTTGAGAATTCAGAGTAGTGAAGCTTAATAGTTTTATAAGTATTGCTGAGCTTGTGACCCCAAGAGTCGAGGTTAGGAATCAAGTTATTCCTGATCTCATTAAGTACTTTAAGCTATTTCAACCTCAGTTAAACCAGCTTCGTCTTCAATCTTATTAGTACTCCGTAAGGGAATTAGAATTAGTTACCTGTATTAGTAGGAGGGGTGAGTCTAAAGTATTTTTCTGCCTCTGCTATTGTTGTAGGG
>DASZRR010000071.1:0-5530 GCA_035549055.1 Patescibacteria group bacterium
AGTGCAGATATTTTTCTAGGGGTGCCGTTTAACATCGCGAGTTATGCGTTGCTGACGATTATCCTGGCCAAAATCGCAGGGCTTGAACCGGGAGAATTTATTCATACGTTCGGTGATGTCCACATTTATGAAAATCATCTAGAGCAGGTCAAAGAACAGTTGAAGAGAAAGCCTCGCCCATTTCCTACAGTCGAATTAGATCCATCAATTGTCTCCCTTGATACATTTACTCCAGATAAAGTTACGCTGAGAGATTATGATCCCTACCCAACGCTGAAAGGTGAGTTAACGGTAGCAGGAGGTTTTTACGATAAAAAAACAACTAAAAAGAAGAAATAGTTTATGGTTGAAAAAGAAATAGTTACTCCCACCGCAGCAGCTGTTATTTCTCGTGATAATAAGGTTGTATTAGTTACTCATGGAGAAAAGGCAGGGCATATAACCGGTATAAAAGGTTTGCCTTCAGGCAGAGTTGAAAAGGGTGAAACAGAACGACAGACAGTTGTTCGCGAAATTGGGGAAGAGACTAATTTGACTGTCTCACCGGATGATTTGGCAGAGTTTGAGGGAAATTATTTCCAGGCAAAAATTCCCCGTAAAGATGGAAGTGTTAATTTGTATGGATGGCGAGTATTTAGCGTAACTTCCTTCAGTGGTGAAATTGCAGGTAATGATGAAACAGTTCCCGAATGGGTACCCATAAGTCAGATTGCAAGTCTTGATGAGGAGGGAAAACTCCTACCTAATGTACGAACTGCTATCGAAAATGCTTTGAGGGAAGAGCCATGAACATCTATATTAGTCACTCGCGAAGTTTTGATTTCAAGAAAGAGTTGTATACGCCGATTTTGAATTCGCCTCTGGCCTCCCAGCACAAATTCATTTTGCCTCATGCTGAATCAGATATGCCTTTTACTAGCAAAGAGCTGCTTATGAATAAAGGCTGCGACCTCATTATCGCAGAAGTATCATATCCTGCAACCGGACAAGGTATTGAGCTAGGTTGGGCTAATCTCTTGAATATTCCCATTGTCTGCATTTATCAAGACGGTGCTACGCCATCACCATCACTTGCGTTGGTGAGCAGTAAGATGATGATGTATACGAGTACTGAAAATATGATTGAGGATATCACGGGACTACTTAGAAATTATGAATAAGCCGCGTATCAGTATTATTGCAGCACTTTCTGATAACCGGGTCATCGGTAATAAAGGTGAGATCCCCTGGCATATTCCAGGTGAGCAAAAAAGAGTCAAAGAACTTACGACTCCTCATCCACTTATCATGGGGCGTAAAACACATGAATCCATAGGCCGTGTGTTACCCGGAAGATTAAATATTATCGTAACTTCAGATCCACATTATCAGGTAGAAGGTGGAGAAGTTGTCCACTCCTTACCGGAAGCAATTACCCTAGCAAGCAAAGCAGATTCAGAGGAAATTTTTATTTTTGGGGGAGCCAATCTCTATGCTCAAGCACTACCACAAGTTAATAGGTTGTATCTGACAATTGTTCACAAAACAATGGAAGGTGACGCTTTTTTCCCGGATTATTCTGAGTTTGTCCGAGTCGTCTCGAAAGAAGAGCATAAATATGAAGACTATAACTATACGTATCTAACTCTTGAGAGATAACCTCTTCTGTTAAATTGATCTATTTTGTTCTCTTGTCAGCCTAAATCTATCTTTGTATACTGAACGGAATTTAATGAAGAATTTAAAACAATCAGATCCACAAATCTATGAATTTATCCGTGAGGAAGAGAAGCGTCAGAAAAATGTCCTCGAGATGATTGCCTCAGAAAATTACGCCTCCACTGCCATCCGTGAAGCGTTGGGTTCGGTTTTGACCAACAAATACTCAGAAGGATTTCCCGGCAAAAGGTATTATCAAGGCAATGCTGTTGCAGACAAGGTCGAATCTTTGGCTCAGGAGAGAGCCCAAAAATTATTTGGCGTGCCGTATGTCAACGTCCAGCCACTTTCGGGCGCTCCGGCTAATTCAGCAGTCTATCTGGCAGTTCTCAAAGACGGGGAGAAATTGATGGGTTTGTCGCTCACTTCAGGTGGACATATCACCCATGGCCATCCGCTTGGTCTGTCTGGTCGCTTGTTTAGGTTTGCTCACTATACACTCGGTAAGGACGGTCTGCTGGATTATGACGAGATCGAGAAAGAAGTAATGAAGGAGAAGCCTCAATTGCTTATCTGTGGCTTTACAGCTTATCCTCGCACGATTGATTTCAAACGCTTTGGTCAGATAGCTGACAAAGCAGGTTGCTATCTTATGGCGGACGTTTCACACATTACTGGTCTTATCGTGGGTGGCGTGCATCCTTCGCCTGTGCCATATGTGCATATCGTGACGACGACGACACATAAAACGCTGCGTGGACCGCGCGGGGCGATGATCATGGTGACTGATAAAGGCTTAAAGCGCGACCCAGAACTACCAAAAAAAATTGAGACTGCTATCATCCCAGGACTCCAGGGCGGTCCACATGACAATCAAACAGCTGGTATAGCCGTCTGCTTGAAAGAAGCGTCCACGGCGAAGTTTAAGAAATATTGCGAGCAGATCGTCGCAAATGCTAAGGCTTTAGCTGATGCCTTGAAAGCACATGGTTTTGATCTTGTTGGCGGTGGGACAGACAACCATTTGATTCTTATTGATTTGCGCAATAAAAAAGTAAATGGGCGAGTCGCAGCCATTGCGTTGGAAAAAGCCAATATCGTCCTCAATTATAATGGCGTTCCAGGTGACAAGATGCCTCCGTTGTTTTCTAGTGGTATTCGCCTGGGGACGCCAGCGATTACGACTCGCGGTTTGAAGGAAAAAGATATGAAGAAAGTTGCGAAGTGGTACAACGATGCCATCGAGGAAGTAAAAGGTATGGAACTGCCCTCCGATGATAAGACCAAGCGCTCAGAACTTATGAAGAAGTATCGTTTGGAGATTGCAAAGAACAAAAAATTGGCCTCAATTGGCCGCGAGGTAAAAGCCTTCGCGAGCAAATTACCACTACCATAGCACAATTTAGAATTAAGAGTTAAAAATTAAGAATTAATGTAGAGTTTAGAATTATTTCTTGTATTCAAAATTATGGTGGAGAGCATCTTTTTAATCTGAGTAGCCTCGCTTATTAGATCATCAACTTTCATTTTATATCCAGGATTGACTTCTCGGACCAGTGCCAACCAATATAGTGTCTCTGATGTTGATTTGAGGGAAATCAGAAAGTAGTTTATAAATTCTTTTTTTGAAGAACTATTACCACCCTCTACTACATTTGCTCCGATTGAGGTAGCTGATCGTATCAATTGATCAATTAAGGATCGATTTATTTGATTCTTAGGGAGTACATCTGTGAGTTTAAGGATTGAAAGAGAGAAACGAAAACATCTCTTTTTGAATTCTTGTTTGAAGATCTGTTTTTGCGTAGATTCTTCTTTCATAATTGAATTCTTAATTCTTCATTTTTAATTCTTAATTGTTGCGCCTACGGCGCTACTTCTTGCCAGATGAAGTTGGGAGTGCGAAGGAGGTCAGGCGCATTGAGGATGAAGTCTCCCCGCTCTCTGATACTCACTGATGGATAGTTAATGTTATTGGTACACAGCGTGCGGTTGTTCTGGAAACTGCCACCTTGGCCGCCAGCATTGACGACTATCGCGCCCTCAATTGAGAGTTGCTTATCTGAGACATTGTTGCCACAATCTGCGCTACTGTCGATGATAAAGCTTTGATCTGCAGAGAACATACCCTGGACATTACTGCTGGCAGGCTGAGGACAGACTGGTGTCGTTCGTCCTACAGTACTCGCAACATGAATATCTTTGGAGGCGATGAAAATGGCAGTTGAGCCAACAGGAATACTCATGGTACTGCCAGAGAGTGTTAGGTTGCCATTGATCAAAAAGACATAATCAGCGTTAGCGGGAAGTGTATAGGAATTCAGTGTGACGTCTCCATTGGCCTGATAGACGCCGTGGGCCAGGTTGTTGGGTAGATTACAGCTTGAGAGCGTGCAGACTGTCGAGAGGTTAATGGGCGTGATGTTGGACGTCTTGATAACTGACTGCATATAGGCATAGGAAGTCTGGATAATACTCCCGTTACTGGGAGTGAACGTCTCAGGATAGGTGCTGCCTCCGACTACCTGGTTGGTGCTTGAGGCCTGTCCTTGCCAGAAATTAGCCGGTGTGGAGCCTGAGAAAACGAGTCCCGGAGTTGAGGATGAGCCCGGGACGAGTGCGTAAGCGCCCCCACAGGAAGAATTAGGCGCAGGTGGGACAGGATTGTTAATGCCATTATCAAATCTGATATCCAATCCAACTCCCTGGAACCAGGGTTGACCTGATTTGATCGCAAAGTTGAGGTTGTCTAGATTGCTGGCGTTACACGTCCCGCCTGGCGCAGGTGATGCTTCAGTACAACTTGATCCAACACCAGCTAGGAAGGAGGCAGGTGGTCCGTTGCGAGGATGATTCATGACATAGCCTGAAGGCAGACTAGGATAGCGGACGGTGTATTGGCCTGAAATAAGATTGGTAACTGTATACGTACCATCAGTATTATTCGTAATTTGCGGATGGGGTGCGCCAGAAGGATAGTTAGCCATCGTGATGCCGGGGTTGGCTGCGTAGTTAGTCTCACTGCCGTTTTTGGTCTTGCTATCATCAGTATCGACAAAGACATTGCCGGAGATAGTATATTTGCCATAGAACCTCAGATCTCGCTGGTGTGCATTGCCGTTGGTGATCGTTACATTGCGGGGATATTGACCAAGAGTGGTGTAGTCACTACCAGGATTGGCAGTAAGTTGGAAGTCCCCAGGCTCGATATTAGGAATGAGGAAGTTTCCATCGGCATCAGACCGGTCTGAGGATGAAGCTTGTGTCCCTTGGGGGACGGCATGGACAACGACATTTGCTAGTGGTGTGTCTACACCCGAGTCATAGGTATTATTTTTATTAGCATCGACATAGATTTGTCCTGCGATGGTGTAGACTTCATTAATCCCAAAATTTGCCGACCAACGCTGTTGATTAGAGCCTTGGGGGATAGTAATGGTTTGGGGATTGGTCGAGTAGGTCTTATATCCACTCGGCGTGGTGACTGTGACTGTGTAGGTCCCGCGGGGGAAGCCTGAGACAGAGTAGTGGCCATCTGCATCAGTAACATCTGTTCCGATGACGGTACTTCCTTGTTTGACTGTGACTGTCGCCCCCTGATATCCAGTCGTATCATCGCTATCTTTATTCCCATTTCTATTGTTATCGATAAAGACTGTCCCTGAGATGATGTAGGCTGGAACATAGGCAAAATGGATACTTTGGTTACCGCCAAGGGTAAATGTACGGTTGGCACTTGACTCGAGTGTCCAATCTGTCGTGTTGGGAGCACTGAGTTGATAATTACCAGCTGGAAGGTAGCCAAAGTCAAAGCCACTGCTATCTGTTGTCTGGGTAGCCACCGTCTTATCATACGTGCCGTTATTATCAGTATCTTGTTTGAGCGTTAGTT
>DASZRR010000072.1:0-2804 GCA_035549055.1 Patescibacteria group bacterium
GTAACGTCTTCTCGTGCTTGGCGTAGCCTTTGACTGTCTCAACGAGATTGGGAATAAGGTCAGTTCGACGTTTGAGCTGTACATCAATTTGCGAGAGAGCTTCAGCGATACGAACTTTCGCTCTCACAAGCCCATTGTAGGTAAACCAGAGAAAAAGAAGAATTATTCCAACGATAATCGCAATAATTAGTGTGATATTCATACTGTCACCCCCTTACTTTCTAAAAAATTCAACAAGTTTATTATACTCCTGCGCGTTCCAAATGTCATCTTTTGTCGCCCAACCTCGTCTGGCTACTGCTACTCCATAACGCATCAGATCCATTTGTTCAACTGCATGACTATCTGTGTCGATAAAAAACTTGACTCCTGCCTCTTTTGCCTCGCGGACGAGGACATCAGGCAGGTCAAGTCTTGAGGGATAAGCATTAATTTCCAACGCCTTGTTCTCAGATTTGCAAAAAGCGAAAATTTCTTTCCACTCAAGCTCATAGCCTGGACGTTCATTGATCAATCGCCCTGTGGGGTGTGTTAGAATTTTGGCCTTAGGATGGCTAAGGCCCTTAAGTACTCGTTTAGTCATCTCTGATTTGTTCATTGAAAAAACGCTATGGATTGAGACAAGAGTAGCATCAAGAATATCAAGTGCATGGTCATTGATCGCTAAGTCACCATTAGGTAATATATCTGTTTCGAGTAGAGAAAATATACGAATATTTTTATTACTCCTTTTTAATTGCTCAATTTTTTTACTCCTTTTTTGCAGAATTTCGTAAATTTCTTTTTCTGTGTGCTTGGATTGACTTGGATTATGTTCCGAAAAGCCTAGATAGGTATAGTTTAACGCTTCTGCTTTTTTGAGCATAGTCTCCATAGTATCAGCCCCCATATCATGGCTTGGCTCTATGGCAAAACTTGAGTGAAGGTGAAAATCTCCCTTGATATCTTTCAGCTCGACAAGTTTGGGAAGTTTGTGTTGTAATGCGAGCTCAATCTCGCCTGTATTTTCGCGAATTTCTGGAGGGATCCAGTCAAGCCCGAGCGCGTTATAGAAAGCAACTTCATCATCAAACTGCTCAAGTTTGTCAGGGTTACTTTTTCTCCTTATCCCGTATTCAGACAGCGATAGTCTTTTTTTGAGAGCGTATTCGCGCAAATGGACGTTGTGTTCTTTACTCCCGGTAAAATGCTGGAGAAGTGAACCAAATGCAACTGGTGGTTGTACCATGAGATCGACATGTTTGCCGCCAGAGATGAGGATTGAGGCAGAGGCATCGCCTTTCTCAATGACACGTTCTTTATAGGGATAATGAGTGAAGTATTCTAAAACCTCTTGTGGTTTTGTGGTAGCCACAGCTAGATCTACATCGCCGATTGTCTCTTTTTGTCTCCTGAGACTACCTAAGGGATAAATCTCCAGGACAGCTTTATTTTTCTTCATATACTCAATCAATTTATCTGCGAGTTCTTGTGCGAAGGGAAGGGTCATACGAGTAGTTTTATTCACTCCTTGAGCATATTCGTTGATGGCACGGAGAATATCATCTTGAGATTTTTTGCCAAACCCTTCGAGGTCTGCGATTTTGCCCTGCTGGGCAAGTTTTTTTAGATCTTTAACAACAGTTTTGGGGTCGTGGAGTTTGAAATGAGAGACGAGACGATAGGCTTTCTTGGGTCCAAAAGAGGGGATGTCAAGAAGCGGAAAAAGGGCAGGGGGAGTATCTTCCATCACCGTCTCAAAATGCTTAACATGACCTTTTTTCACAAGTTCTGTGAGATGTTGCTGAAGAGATGGCCCAACACCAGGGATAGAACTTAGCTTATCTTCTTTGATTAGATCCTCCACCTCCGAGGTGGAATGCTCAATCGCATCGGCTGCTTTCTGGTAGGCGAGAATTTGAAACTTAAATTTGGCTTCGTTTTTGATGGCGTAGGCAGCCGCAACATGACGAAGAAGCTGAGCTATTTTCTGATTCGTCATGTCACCATCCTAGCAAATCGTTGACGCACTCGCAATTATCTGTTACCATACACGAGGCTAGCTAATAGCTTATGGCAAATGGCTAATGGTTTATTGCAAAATATCTTGAATTAACTATTAGCAATACGCTATTTGCTGTTGGCCAATTGGGGTCGTAGCTCAGTTGGTTAGAGCGCTTCCCTGTCACGGAAGAGGTCGCGGGTTCGAGTCCCGTCGGCCCCGCTACATCCGGCATAGTCAGGACAGTGATTATGCCACGTTGGTGTCTGCCCACCAAGAATTACAAATTTATGGCAGCGCGTAAGTCCAAACCAGTCAAGAAAGCAACATTGGCCAAAAAGAAAAAAGGGCCACAGTTGGAAGATTACTTCAAGATCGGGGAGTCATATACGAGTTTGGTCATGGGAATTGTCGTCGTGATCATTGCTTCAATCCTCCTGGTGTCTTTTTTTAGAACTCGTACCCAACCTCATCTTCAAAAGGCTACATCCTCAATTAGTACTGTTGCACAGCAAGAAAATCCATCTCCAACACCCTCACCAACGCTTGTCCCTTTGTCAGTAACACCACCACCTACGCAAGCTCCAATAAACAGTAAAGAGAAGACCTATACTGTCAAAGCAGGAGATAGTCTGTGGTCAATTGCGGTGGCTGAATACAACGACGGCTACAAATGGACTGAAATTGCCAAAGCCAATAATCTTTCCAATCCCGGAATTATCAATGTCGACAATCATCTCGTAATCCCAGCAGTTGCATCGAGTTCTCAACCGGCTCCAGCAAGTACCAAAATGGGATCGGCGTCTCCATCAACAGGCGCAGC